>ONFK01000155.1 GCA_900317065.1 uncultured Bacteroidales bacterium | reverse complement strand
ATGGCCGGGTTGTCGGACAGGAAGGTCATGATGGCACCCAGGGCGGCAACGCCGGGAAGGTTGAAAAGCGGCTTCATCAGCGGACGGAGGAACTTCTCCAGCAGGCTGACGACTCCGAATTCGGCAAGTAGCTTCGACAGGGCTCCCGTGAGAACGGTTATGCCCATAAGGTAGAACACGGTATTCAACAGCAGGTCGTGCGCCGTGTTCATCATGGTCTTGAGCATGTTTCCTCCGCCCATTCGGGCACCGAGGAGCCAGAACACGACTATCAGTATGGTCAGGAAGACGATCGCCTCTACGGTTGACCTTTTGGATGCTTTCATTTGCTTACTTGACTATTAGGCCGCAAATATAGTAATAGTTCTAGAACCCTCTGCCGAATTCAACCCAGTATTTCGCTTCGAGTCCGGCCCAGCGGGCGGCGGCGTTGTCGTAGACCTTCCGGGTGTAGGCGTCGAGTTCCTCTGGTGTGGCTTTTGCTCCGGGCAGGCCCTCGAAGGCATCGTCCTCAACCTCCTTCAGCACTTTGTTGAAGCCTTCCTTGGTGCTCTGCCAACTGAGGGTGGCGAGTTTGTTTGCCTTGCGGAACTAGGCGCAGGCAGGGTCTTTCCGCCTGCGAAAATGGGGATGTGGGGGCTCTGCGCAGGGTTGTCCACCGCGGGCCAGCAGATGCCGCCCACCGCGTCCGGCAGCCATCCGCGAAGCTGGATGACGGTGGAATACGCGCACCAGGCCACCGCGACGGTGCGACGGAAGGTGATGGTGCCGGGGGCTATCTCGTTGATTGTCTTCTGGTAGGTCGTCGTAGGCCAGGGATTTGCGATAGGACTGACTTTGCCGTCCATCTTGATGCCCGCGGTCATGTCGAATCCCTCAACACCCTCGTAGGTGGAACGCAGGAGCTGCATCACGTCGCGCACGCTGACCGGCTTCTCGGGCTTGACGCTGAAGGGCATCTCGTCGTCTTCGTACTTGAGGCCGAGGGAGGGTGCGAGGGTGCTTAGTATCCACCACTCACGCTCGCGGAAGTTCTTGCCCGCGCCGTATGCGGCGTGGTAGGCCTTGTAGAAGTAGAAATCTCCCTGGCCGTCCCAGAGGGCGTACTTCAGTGCTACTGCCTCTACATTATCGGAAGCCATGAAGTTGCGCTTGTCCTTGCGGTCTATCCTGCCGATGCGGGGGATGTTGGCAGATACTGCGACTTCGTCGTCGGGTACGCGCTGGGCGGCCCAGACTGCGCCTTTCTCGCCCTTGCCGGCACCGAGCACCTCGAAGAACCAAACCTCCTTCGGGTCCGCCACCGTCAGGCACTCTCCTCCGTCGATGTAGCCGTACTGCTCCGCGAGTTCACCCATAAGCCGGACGGCATCGCGGGCATTGTCGCAGCGCTGGAGGGCCAGGCGGCAGAGTTCCTCGACGAGGAAGATGCCGTTGCCGCTGCGCAGGGTGTCGGGACCGGAGAAGGTCGTCTCTCCTATGGCCACCTGCTTCTCGTTGAGGGAGGGATAGGCGGTATTGAGGTATGCGAAGGTCTTGCGCGCCTCGGGGATCTCTCCCGTGCAGCGCAGGCCGGTGGTGTCGCCGGGAAAGGCGACGTGGCGGCCGCCCCTGTAAACGGGGTGCATCGTGCCCTTGGGATACTTGGCGGCCGGCTCCTGGGTGAGCCAGGTGCGGGACTTTCCGTCGCAGGTATGCGAAGTCATCACGCTTCCGTCGGCGGAGGCCAGACGCCCCACCGCGATGCTGGTGCAATCCAGATAATCGAATTCACAGTCCTGAGCAAAGGTGGATATGCTTAATGTTAAAGATATTGAAAGAAAAATAATAAAATGCTTCATGACGCTACTCAACAAAGAATGTCACAGGCAATTGCAGAATACCTGCATCATCCGTGAAGATATAAACATAAATAATATGCTCACCCGGTGTCGCATTTCCGGGATCGAGGGTCAGGGTCATTGTACACGGATACCATCCCTGTCCTATACTGAATGTGGCAGAACGTGGATTAAAGTTTACAAAATCGCTGAAAGATCTTGTTATGAAACCCCCTTTCCCTCCATCGGAGCATGAGAGTTTGATGTCCATTGAATACGATTTTCCGGTGGATATTGTCCCGAAATCAAACCTTTTTTTATCTGTTAGTATGTAGCGGCTCAGAGGAGCAAGAGAGAAATCACACACATATTCTTTTCCTGATCCGGAGATCGTCAAATACTTAGTCTGCTTTTCCCATTTGGTGGGCCAGACATCTATGAAACCAGAGTATACTCTTTCAATATTATATTTGCCATCAGAATCTGTATTAGTATAACAAACTGAAGTTCCGCCTTCTACATAGGCGCGTAGCAGAACACCTTCTATCGGGTTTCCATTTGTATCGGTAATGGTCCCGCAGACATTTGAATAGTAATCCCGGTCTGTAGTGACCACTGTAAACGGAACAATGAAGTACTCCAAAACATCCGGGCAAGATACTTTAAATGAGCCCGAGTATATACCTGTCTCTTCCCTTCGTTCAATGTCAATCACCAGCGACCTCTCTTCTCCCGGTTCAAGATAGCTTTGGAGGGAGTTACCGAAAGGGAACAGATCGGAAGGCATTTTGAAATAGACGGTTTGTGATGCGTTAGGATCACTTCTTTCAGCCTTGATGGTGAATCTGATCCGACTGTTCGTCAAATTTTTAATCAGCAAGGATTTACTGTTCTCCCTGGAAGCAAAAATAAGAGTGTCCGTTTTGCATTCAACAGACATTAGAGGTTCCAGAACAACATTCAGCACGGTATTGTCTTTCACTTCTACCGGATACACTGCATCTTTGTGGTATTGACTCTCGAAAGAGAGATTGTATTTCCCCGCAGGAACATCACTGAAGGAATAATAGAAAACACCCTCTTCCATATAAACACGGGGCGGGGTTAGTTGTCTCTCAGCTTTGTCTGAAGGCACCAGTCTCACATTCAGTTCGGCTTTGGCAATTTTTATGTTGTTATTATCCCCAGAGGTGATAGTGCCGCTTACAGTATACTTTGAGTCCTGTAAAGAATCTCCAAGACCTGCAAGCCCCAGACACGAGACTTGTGAAATACCGAGTATGAGAAGCAGACAAAAATGTTTGTATTTCATAACTGTCATAGTTCTTTCAGCGAAATGGCAAAACCTCCGGAGGGGGCCATGCGGATGGTGAGAACCGTGGAGGCGTCGACGACCTGCCTGGTGATGTTGTAGCGGGCACAGGGGGCGGAGCCGGTTTCGGTCGACACGTTCACGCCGTCGGCATCGGGAGCGTCGGCGTAGATGGTGGCCTCGTACTTCGCACCGGGTTTAAGATATTCGAAAGTGATGTCGAAAGTGCGGCTCTCCTCGTCGGTGATGCCTCCTACGAACCAGATGTCTTTAGTGGAGTCCGGATTGCCGTTCACATCCGTAAGACAGAAGCGGCTGGCGCCGTTCACATAGTCCTTCTTGCCGTCGGCGAGCGCGGCGACACCCTTTGCAGCAAGCTCCATCGTGGATTTGCGGGGCTGGCGGGCGACCACGATGTAGTCGCCGGGCTCGGCGTAAAGATATTTGCTCTGCTCCCAGTCGACAGCCACGTCCTTTATGAACTGGAAAGCATCGGAATAGCGTTCATAGTTTTCCGGCAGGTCGCAGGCCATCTGGAGGGGGGAAGGCATGGTCAGGTACAGGCCCAACTGCTTGCAGACGGTGAACTTGAGCACGTCATTGCGCTTGGGGGTGATGAGTTTAAGGTTCATCTCCAGCGCACCCGGGGTGTAGTCCATCGGACCGCCCTGCAGGCGGGTGAAAGGCAGGATGGTGAGGTGCTTCGGTTCTACGCTGTCGCAGAACTCTCCCCCCTTGGCCGCCTCGTTGCCCACCATATTCGGCCAGGTGCGGCAAAGGCCCGTCGGACGCACCGCCTCGTGGGCATTGACCATGATGTGGTGCTCCGCCGCACGGTGGATCACATAATTATAGTGGTTGATGATGCTCTGGCTATAGTGATGCTCTCCGATGGGCAGGATGTCGCCTACGTAACCGGTCTTGACCGCATCGTAGCCATATTTGTTCATAAGGCCGAAAGCCTCGGGGATCCATCGCTCGTAATTGGTTGTGGATGAGGATGTTTCGTGGTGCATTATCAGGCGTATACCTTTCGAATGCGCATAGGCGTTGAGGGCGGGAAGGTCGAAGTCCGGATAGGGAGTGACAAAGTCGAACACCCTGTCTTTCTGATGCCCGAACCAATTCTCCCAACCTATGTTCCAGCCTTCTATCAGCAGGCCGTCCATTCCGCTGGCGGCGGCAAAGTCGATGTAGCGGCGGACGTTCTCATTGGTGGCTCCATGCCTGCCGTGAGGCTTGGAGTTGGCATAATCGGTCTCTCCGACTATGATCACGTTATGCTCGTCGGTGTAAGACCAGGTAGTGCGCCCTACTATCATCTCCCACCATACACCCATATATTTGGTAGGGTGGATCCAGCTCACATCTTCCAGGGCGCAAGGCTCGTTGAGATTCAGTATCAACCTGGATGACAACACTTTGCGGGCATCGTCAACCACCATGACAGTGCGCCAGGGCGTGTGGCTGCCGGCCTGCAGGAGGGCGCCCCAGCCTTCGGCATCGGGAGTAAGATGCGTGCGGAAGGTCCTGCGCTTCAGTTCCAGGTTGGTGGTGGGATAATTCACAACCGCGGCCTCGTGGATGTTGATATACAATCCATCGTCCGTCTTGAGCTGAAGGGCGGTCTGCACTCCGGAGGGGCTGAAGGTTTGCTGGGAGGCATTCCCCACCCTCATCTTCTTTGCCGTACGGCGGATTTCGCTCATACGGGTGACGTTGTAGCTGTATTCCTGGGTGTCGTAATCCCCGGGGATCCAAAATGCGGTATGGTCGCCGGTCATGGCGAATTCGGTGAGTTCGTCGGTTATCACGAAGTCCACCAGCCCGGGTTGTTCCGGAAATTCATAGCGGAAGCCGAGACCGTCGTCATAAAGACGGAAGCGTATGACCATCTGCACGCCTTCTTTCTCAAGCGTGGCAGCCATTTCGTTGTAGTTGTTGCGGATATGGGATTCTTCTCCCCAGACGGTAGTCCATGTCTCATCGAAGGAGGAGGTCTGCACGTCTTTCAAAGTAAAGCCGCGCTGCATATCCACGGGCTTGTGGTAGCGCTTGCCGCGGTTCTTTGCGGTTTCGGGAATGTGGATCTTTTCTCCACGGAAGGTGAAGCCAAGCTTGCTGGGCTTCACCACT
>ONFK01000018.1:13590-14141 GCA_900317065.1 uncultured Bacteroidales bacterium | reverse complement strand
CCGCGCCACCGACAGCCAGAAGTGCCTCCGCGTGAGCGGAAAGCACAACGACCTCGAAGAAGTGGGACACGATACATACCACCACACTATGTTCGAGATGCTGGGCAACTGGAGTTTTGGCGACTACTTCAAGACCGAGGCTATCGACTGGGCGTGGGAACTGCTCACCGAGGTCTACGGCATCAATCCCGAGCTGCTCTATGCGACCGTGTTCGAAGGCAGCGCCGAAGACGGCACCGTCCTTGACGAGGAGGCCCGCCAGGCATGGCTCAAGCACCTGCCCGCGGAGCGCATCCTGCTCGGCAACAAGCACGACAATTTCTGGGAGATGGGAGAGACCGGCCCCTGCGGCCCCTGCTCCGAGATCCACATCGACATCCGCAGCGAGGAGGAAAAGCGCGCGAGCGGCATCCCCGGACGCGACCTGGTGAACCAGAGCGACCCTCACGTGATCGAGATCTGGAACCTGGTGTTCATGCAGTTCGAGCGCAAGGCGGACGGCCACCTCGAACCCCTGCCCGCCAAGAACATCGACACCGGAATGGGCTTCG
>ONFK01000018.1:0-13564 GCA_900317065.1 uncultured Bacteroidales bacterium | reverse complement strand
GCAAACTGGGTGAACTCTCCGGCCACAAATACGGCGAGAGCAAGGACACCGACGTCGCTATGCGCGTCTGCGCGGACCACATCCGCGCAATCGCGTTCAGCATCGCCGACGGACAGCTTCCTTCCAACGTGAAGGCGGGTTATGTCATCCGCCGCATCCTTCGCCGCGCAGTGCGCTACGGCTACACCTTCCTCGGCTTCGGCGAGCCCTTCCTCTGCAGGCTGATTCCCCAGCTCATCGACGACATGGGCGACGCCTATCCCGAACTGAAGGCCCAGCAGAAACTCATCGAGAGCGTCATCCGCGAAGAGGAACTCGCCTTCCTGCGCACCCTCGACCGCGGCATCAAGCTCCTGGACGACTACATGGCCAAGAACGCCGCCGGCAAGGTGATCCCCGGAGTGGACGCCTTCGTGCTCTACGACACCTTCGGCTTCCCCATCGACCTCACCGAACTGATCGCGGGCGAGAAGGGCTACAAGGTGGATCTGGAAGGCTTCCAGGTGGAGCTCGGCAAACAGAAGGAACGCGCGCGCAATGCCACCGCCAACGAATTCGGCGACTGGACCGTCTACAATGAGGGCGAGGACGTGCAGTTCACGGGCTACGACACCGTCGAGCAGACCGGCGCGAAGCTCCTCAAGAGCCGCAAGGTGGTGCAGAAGAACAAGGAGATGCTCCAGCTCGTATTCGACCGCACTCCGTTCTACGGAGAGATGGGCGGCGAGGTAGGCGACACCGGCGTCGCTATAAGCGCTTCCGGCGAGGAGATCAAGATACTCAACACCGTCAAGGAGAACAACCTTACCATACACATCGCCGACAGGATCCCTGCCGACTGCAATGGCGAGTTCACCCTAAGGGTGGATGCCGTCCGCAGGCAGAAGATCGCGAACAACCACAGTTGCACCCACCTGCTGGACCAGGCCCTGCGCGAGATCGTAGGCACCCACGTCGAGCAGAAAGGTTCTTACGTTTGCGACAAGTATTTCCGTTTCGACTTCTCCCACTTCGAGAAGCTCTCCGACGAGCAGATCCATGCGGTCGAGGCACGCGTCAACGAAATGATACGCAGCAACTTCCCTCTCATCGAGAACCGCGAGGCGACGATGGAGGAAGCGAATGAGATGGGCGCCATCGCCCTCTTCGGCGAGAAGTACGGCGACCGCGTGCGCGTCGTGAAGTTCGGCCCCAGCGTCGAGCTCTGCGGCGGATGCCACACCTCCCGCACCGGCAACATCGGCTTCTTCAAGATCACCGGCGAGTCCGCAATCGCCGCAGGCGTACGCCGCATCGAGGCCGTCACCGGCGAGGATGCCGAACGGCTCGTGAACGGGGTGCAGGAGCTTGTGAAAACCGCACGTGCGATGTTCAATAACGCTCCCGGGCTCACCGAAGCCATCCAGAAGCTCATCGAGGAAAACGACAGCTACAAGAAGCAGATCGCGGAGGTGGCGAAGGAGAAGACCATGCAGCTGAAGAAGGCCCTTCTCGAACATGCAGTCGAGATTAACGGCCACAACGTGATAAAGATCAACGAATCCCGCGACCTCACCATCCTTCGCGACGCTGCCACTATGCTGCAGAAGGAGGCGGAGAACCTCGTGATAGCCGCCGCGTTCGAAAGCGCAGGCAAGCCCCAGCTGCTGCTGATGTACAGCCAGGATCTGGTGAAGGCCGGCAAGAATGCGGGCGCCGACATCCGCGACGCGGCCAAATGCATCCAGGGCGGAGGCGGCGGCCAGCCCGGTCTCGCAACCGCGGGCGGCAAGGATATTGCAGGTCTTGGAGCGGCTCTCGACAAAATGATTGAAAAGATTTGAAAAAGCTCGACCAGTTCATACTCAAGGCTTTCATAGGACCGTTCGTAGCGATCCTGGTGATCGTCATATTCATCCTGATGATGCAGTTCCTCTGGGTGTATATCGACGAGCTCGTGGGCAAGGGCCTGGGTCTGAAGGTCGTCTTTGAATTCATGCTTCTGGGAGGATGCACCATCCTCCCTCTTGCACTTCCCCTCGCCACCCTGCTGGCTTCCATGATGGTGCTCGGGCAGATGGGCGACCACAACGAGCTGATGGCCATCAAGAGTTCCGGCGTTTCGCTCGCGAGGGTGATGCTGCCGCTGATGATAGCGTCCCTGCTGATAAGCATAGGTGCGTTCTACGTCGGCAACAACCTGGTGCCCATCGCGTGGAACGAGATCTACACCCTGCGGGACGACATCGGCCGTACCAAGAACGAGATAAAGATCCCGGCCGGAACCTTCTACGACGGCATCGAGGGCTATGTGCTCCGCACCGAAACCCAGGATGACAACGGCATGATGCACGGGGTGATGGTCTACGACCACACTTCCGGCAAGGGCAACACCTCCCTTTCGCTGGCCGATTCCGCCATGATGAAGATGAGCAAGAACAAGGACTATCTCACCTTCACCCTCTACCACGGCACGAACTATCAGGAGAACAACACCCGCAAGTTGAGGGATACCACACGCGAACTCCAGCACATAGATTTCGACAGGCAGGAGCTCATCATACCTCTCAAGAACTACAGTTTCCAGAAGTCCGATAGCAGCCGCTACGGCGACCAGGTGAAGGCCATGCGCCTCAGGCAGCTGAAGGAGCAGAAGGATTCGCTCGAGATCAAGGCCAGGATGGCGAGGGAGAACCGCTACATCCAGCTCACGCAGTACGGCAGTTTTCTCCAGAAGGATCAGCTGGATACCGCCAAGGCGGCGGGCAGGGAGCAGTTCCGTTCGTACTTCGAGAACGAGAATTATCTCAAGTGGAAGAACGTCTCCCGGAAGAAGAAGGCCTATGAGAAGGCCGCCGACAATGCCGACAGGATGCAGACCAGCCTGCTGGCCTACGGCAGCGAGGTCTACGAGTATTACTATTATCTGCGCCGCACCAACATCGAGCTCCTCAAGAAGTTCGCCCAGGCCCTCGCCTGTCTGCTGCTCTTCTTCATCGGAGCCCCGCTGGGGGCCTTTGTGCGCAAGGGTTCGCTCGGCGTGAGCGCCATCATCGCGGTGCTGTTCTTCGTGCTCTACTGGGTGGTGGACATCACCGGCACGAAGCTCGCGAGGGACGGAGCCGTCGGAGCCCCGCTGGGGGCGTTCATCTCCGCCCTGGTCCTGGGCCCCATCGGTGCATATCTCACTTCGCGGGCCATCAAGGACGCGACTCTTTTCAGCAATGATTCGCTTATGAATTACTGGCGTAAAATCAAGAGCAGGGTGCTGCGTTTCTTCCGTCCTGCAAGGATAGTGTTCATGGGTACTCCCGAGTTCGCCGTGGCGTCGCTCGACGCCCTGGTGAAGGCGGGGTACAAGGTGGTTGGAGTGGTCACCGTGGCGGACAAGCCGAGCGGACGCGGCCTGGAAGTGCACGAGTCCGCAGTCAAGAAATATGCGGTGGAGCATGGTCTGCCCGTGCTGCAGCCGCTCAAGCTGAAGGATCCCGAGTTCCTGGCGCAGCTCGCCGCATGGAAGGCGGATCTGTTCGTGGTGGTGGCGTTCCGCATGCTTCCGGAAGAGGTATGGGGCATGCCCAAGCTGGGTACGTTCAACCTGCATGCCGCCCTGCTGCCTCAGTACCGCGGTGCGGCTCCTGTCAACTGGGCGGTGATCAACGGCGAGCGCATCACCGGCGTCACTACCTTCATGATAGACAAGGATATAGATACCGGCGGCATCATCCTTCGCCACGAGGTGCGCATCGGACCCGACGATACTGCGGGCGATGTGCATGACCGTCTGATGGAGGTCGGTGCCGGTCTGGTCGTGGAGACGACCGAGGGTATCATACAGCATAATGTCGAGACGCGCGTGCAGCGTTCGTTCATTCAGGGTTCGGAGGTGTTGAAGGCGGCGCCGAAGCTCACGAAGGAGAATACGCGCATCGACTGGAGCAGGCCTGCGGAGGAGATACGCAATCTGGTCCGCGGTCTGAATCCTTATCCTTCGGCGTGGACTACGCTGGTGCGCGACGGTAAATCCACCGACGTCAAGATCTTCAGTGTCAGCCCCGCCTCCGGGCCGGCGCTTGCGGTGTCCGCTTCTCAAGCCGGCCTGACGGCCCCTCCCACCTCCGGCGGGCCCCTCCCTCTACATCCGAGGGCGGATATGGCGTCCGAATCGGACACCGCAAGCGCCGGCGAAGCTCTGTATGGGAGCGCCTCAGCGCGACCGGCGGAGGGCGTGTCCGAACTTGTTCGGACTGAAAGCCCGGGAGCCGCGGGGTACGTTAGGGGCGGAGCCCCTGACAAGACATGCGAAGCCGTCGGAACGGTACGTACCGACGGCAAGCAGCTATTTGTCGCCACCTGCGACAAATGGCTGGAAATCAAGGAGTTGCAGCTGGCGGGCAAGAAGCGCATGAGCGCGGATGCGTTCCTGCGCGGATTCCGTGAGATAGAGGCCTGCAAGTTCGTATGAGATATGTGTTCAATCCCATCACACTGCAATACGAGGTCCGGGAAGAACCCCGCTACACCCGCTATGTCCGCACGGTCCTGACCATCGCCGTTGCGGCGGGCCTCTGCGTGCTGTACTTCTGGCTATATACCTCCGTGCTGGGATGGGATCTCCCGAAGACGGCGCGGCTGAAGAAGGAGAACGCCCGCTGGCAGTCGAAGATCGCCGTGGCGGAGCGCCAGATGGACATCATGGAGGAGACCCTCGAGGGAATAGAGGAGCGCGACGACAATGTCTACCGTTCGATCTTCGGCATGAACGTCATCCCCGCAGAGGTGAAGGCCGCAAAGCAGGATCCGCAGGCGGATCCGCTCATTTCGCGCCTGAATTCCCTCACCAAACGCGCCTACGTGCAGTCCATGGCCCTCGACGAGGTCTACGGGATCGCGGTGAACGCCGGGGATATGGTGTCCCACATCCCCGCGGTGCCTCCCATCCTTCCCAAGAAAGGCTCCTTCCACGTGGCGAGTCCCTTCGGCTACCGCACGGACCCCGTGTACGGGGGCACTCGCTTCCATGCCGGGCAGGATCTCGCGGCCGACGTGGGTTACCCCGTGTACGTCACGGGTGACGGCGTGGTGGAGAAGGTGGAGTACAGTTTTACCGGCTACGGCAACGAGATAGTCATCGACCACGGGTTCGGCTACAAGACGCGCTATGCGCACCTGAGCCGCATCGACGTGGCGAAGGGGATGAAGGTGCTCCGCGGCGACCAGATAGGCGCCGTCGGCAGGACCGGCAAGGCCACCGGCCCGCATCTGCACTACGAGGTGCTCTACAAGGGCAACGCCATCAATCCCTACAGCTTCATGAATCTGGACATGACGGTGGAGGAATACATCGCGATGATCACCCGCCGCAGGGAGGAGTCGGGGCCCAAGACCAAATCTACGCTGGAACTGCTTAAAGGACACGGAAGATGAGCAGGAAGACCTACATATTCGATGCTGCCGCGATGACGGTGCGCAAGTTCACCAAGTCGGTGTGGACCATGGTCTGGTCCGTGCTGAGGGTGCTGCTCGTATCGATGTCGCTCTTCATCGTGCTCTACCTGGTGATCTCTCTGGTGATAAGCACCGACACCGAGAAGCGCCTGCGCCGCGAGAACAGGGCCTACGAGAAGATGTTCGCCACGGTGCCGCAGCAGCAGGAACTGCTGTCGAATTCGATTGAAATCCTGTCCTGGAAGGACGGCAAGATATACGAGGAGGTATTCCATACTCAGGCCCCGGACGTGGATCCGGTGGGGTCGCTGGAGTTCCTCTTCGGGGCCGACACCATCCCGGACAGCAAGATAGTCACCTACACTTCCCGCAAGGCGGACGCCCTGCTGCAGACCGCCGGGGAGGTGAACGCCAGTTTCGAGAAGATATACCGGACGCTCGCCGGGGAGGACTTCGTCATGCCTCCGATGAGCATCCCGGTCAGGGATGTGTCCTATCCGCAGATAGGCGCGTCCACGGGGGAGCGCCTGAATCCCTTCTACAAGACGGAGGTGGCGCACCGCGGGCTGGACATCATAGTGCCCCAGGGCTCTGCGGTGTATGCGCCCGCGGACGGCACGGTGGAAGATGTCGCCCGCAGCTCGAAGGGCGACGGCAACACGCTGGTGCTCAGGCACTCGGGGGGATACTCCACGCGCTACCTGCACCTCGGCGAGATCAATGTCTCGAAGGGGCAGAGAGTGCGTCGCGGGGCGAAGATAGCCACCGTCGGCATGTCCGGAAACGCCTACGCCCCGCATCTGCACTATGAGGTGCTGCTGGACGGGGAGTTCCGCGACCCGGTGGGCTACCTTTTCGGCTCGGTGGCGCCGGAGGAATATCCCAACTTCCTCTACATGAGCATAAATACCAGACAATCAATGGACTGACATATGAGCAAACTGTTCTACACCATCGGAGAGACGGCGGAAATCCTGGGAGAGAACGTCTCCCTCGTCCGCTACTGGTCGGGATACTTCGAAAAGTATCTGAAGACCTCCCGTACGGCCAAGGGCGACCGCCGCTTCATGCCGGAAGATGTCGAGACCTTCAAGCAGATCCACTTCCTGGTAAAGGAGAGAGGCCTCACCCTTGACGGAGCCGCCAGGCAACTCGACGCCGACCGTGGCGGCGTCGACAAGCGCGTCCGTGCGCTGGAAACCCTCAAGAGCATACGCGGGCAACTCATGGAAATACGCAAGAGCCTATGAAAGTGAAGGATATAGTGGCTGCAATCGAGGAGTTCGCTCCCGCGTGCATCCAGGAAGAGTGGGACAACAGCGGCCTGCAGACGGGCTCGCCCGAAGACGATGTGCACGGGGTGCTGGTCGGATTCGACTGCACCGAGGCCCTCGTGGAAGAGGCGCTGCGCCGCGGATGCGACATGGTTGTCACCCATCATCCCCTGATTTTCAGGCCTTTGAGCCACATAGACCCCCGCGACGGAGTGGGGGCCGCGATATATGCCGCAGTCCGCGGCGGGGTGGCGGTTTATTCGGCGCACACCAGCGCCGACAAGGTGCTCGCCGGAGTGAGCGGAGCCACCGCCCGCAAACTCGGGCTGGAGAATGTGCGCATCCTGGATCCGGAGATCCCCGGCAGGGCGGGGGATGACGCCGCGCAGGTGGGCCTCGGCATAGTCGGGGACCTTCCCGCACCGCTCTCCGCAGGGGATGCGGTCGAATTGGTGAAAAAGGCCCTGGGAGTGCCTGCAGTCCGCACATCCGCCCTCATCGAAGGCCCCGTATCCCGCATCGCGCTCTGCGGGGGGAGCGGCTCCTCCCTCATCGGGGCGGCCCGGCGCTCCGGCGCGCAGATGTATGTCTGCGGCGACATTTCCTATCATCATTTCTTTGTCCCCGAGGGCTTCATGGTGGTGGATGCAGGGCATTTCGAGACGGAAATCGAAATAACGGAGGTCCTTCTTTCCGTAATACGGAAAAAATTTCCTACCTTTGTATCCCTTATGTCCGAATGTATCGGAGGGGCAAATCCGGTAAATTATTTGTAATTACAATATGGCAACCAAGAAAACAATCAAGAAAGTTGAAACCCCCAACGATTCGCGCGAGACTTTCGTGAGCCTGCAGAAGACGTTCGCAGATTCCGATCTCAGCGTGACCGAGAAGCTTAAAGTGCTCTATCAGCTCCAGGCAGCCGACAACGAAATCGGCAAGCTGGTGCAGCTGAGGGGCGAACTTCCCGCAGAGGTAGCTGACCTCGAGGGCGAAATCGAGGGGTTCAAGGCCAAGATCGAGC
The DNA here is from genome assembly GCA_900317065.1 of uncultured Bacteroidales bacterium. GTDB lineage: Bacteria > Bacteroidota > Bacteroidia > Bacteroidales > UBA932 > Cryptobacteroides. The sequence goes on along the minus strand of ONFK01000018.1, from coordinate 5,839 downwards.
GCCTGAACAATTCCATCAAGGAAGAAGAGGCCGCAATCGAGGTCAACAAGGGCAAGATTGCCGAGCACGAGGCCGATATCGAGAAGTACAAGGCCCAGCTCGAAAACATCGCCAACAGCCGCGAGTTCGATTCCATCAGCAAGGAGCTGGAGAATGAGAACCTGCTGCTGCGCATCGCCGACAAGTTCATCGGCGAAGCAAAGGACCGCATCGTAGAAGACAAGAAGCAGATCGAGGAACTCGAAGAGCGCATTTCCGTCCGTGAGGGGGATCTCGCAGTCAAGAAAGAGGAACTCGCTGCCATCGTCGGCTCGACCGCGGACGAAGAAAAAACCTACACCGAAAAGCGCGACGCGCTTGCAGCCAAGCTCGATTCCCGCACCATCAGCGCATACGAGCGCATCAAGGCCAGCACCCACAATCACCTTGCAGTGGTTCCCGTGTACAACGGAGAGGCCTGCGGAGGATGCTTCAACACCATCACTCCCCAGAGGCTCGTGGACATCGCATCCGGCACCAAGCTCGTCATCTGCGAGCACTGCGGACGCATCATCGTGAACCCTGAAATCTAGGTGCTGATGGCAGAGCAGAAGTCACGCCGCAAGACGCAGGCAGGCCTTGACACTCTCGGGCTCGAGATAGGGAACAAACCCCCTCAGGCCCTGGAGGCGGAGGAGGCCGTGCTCGGCGCTATGCTGCTCGAACCCTCCATCGTCGACGCGTCGATGGCGGAACTCACCAGGGACTGCTTCTACGACAAGAAGAACCAGATGATCTTCGAGGCGATGAGCAAGCTCGTGAACGAGCATACATCCCTCGATATCATCACGGTGAGCGAAAAGCTCAAGGCCCTGGGCAACCTCGAGGCCGTGGGCGGCTCCGTAGTGCTCGCGAACTATTCCGAAAGGGTGGGCTCCGCGGCGCATGTGGAGTACTACATCAAGATCCTGAAGCAGAAGACCATACAGAGGGATCTCATCTCCGCCTCGTACGCCATCCTCAAGGAGGCCTTCGACGACTCCACCGACGTGGACGACCTCATCGACATGGCCCAGTCGAAGGTGTACGACGCAGTGCAGAACAATGTCCGCAAGGATGTGCAGGAGATAGGCTCCGTTCTGAACGAGGTCATCTCCGACATTCAGGACAGGCAGGATGAGACCGGCCTCAGCGGGGTGCCTTCGGGCTTCCCCACGCTGGACACCATCACCCAGGGCTGGCAGCCGAGCGACCTCATCATCCTCGCCGCCCGTCCCTCCGTCGGTAAGACCGCTTTCTCGCTCAACATCGCCCGCAATGCGGCGGTGGACCATCACATGCCCGTGGCATTCTTCTCGCTGGAAATGTCCGCGAAGCAGCTTGCAAAGCGTCTTGCCGTGAGCGAGACAGGGCTCAGCGGCGACAAGATCAAGGGCGCGATCAAGCTCGAAAGCTATGAGTGGGAGCAGCTCGAATACAAGATCAAGGATCTGGCGAAGGCCCCCCTCTACATCGACGACACCCCCGGCCTGCCCCTGATGGAGTTCCGCACCAAGGCAAAGAACCTGGTGAAGAACAAGGGCGTGAGGCTGATAGTGGTGGACTACCTGCAGCTGATGCAGGGCCCTGCCGAACTGCGGGGAATGCGCGAGCAGGACGTGGCTGCCATCTCCCGTACCCTCAAGGCCACCGCAAAGGAGCTGGACGTGCCCATCATCGCACTTTCCCAGCTCTCCCGCCAGGCCGTGCAGCGCACCGGCGGCGCGGGCAAGCCCCAGCTGAGCGACCTCCGCGAGTCCGGCTCCATCGAGCAGGACGCCGACATGGTCATCTTCATCCACAGGCCGGATTTCGTGGGGCTCTCCGAGAACCCCGAAGACAAGGAGAAGACGCAGATCATCATCGCGAAGCACCGCAACGGCGAAACCCGCGACATCGACATGGTCTTCAAGAGCGAGCGCGTGAAGTTCCTCGAACTGGACGACGTGCTCTACGCCCAGGACGGCCCCGTGGCGTCCGCCATGAACAGCGATTTTGAATAAGAGAGGATGGCAGCTGCGGAAATATCACATATAGGGAAAATCGTAGACATTGCACCGGACTTCATCACGGTAGAAATCGTGGCGGAGTCCGCTTGCGCAACCTGTCACGCGGCAGGCCTCTGCGGCACCGCGGACGCCACCCACAAGGCCGTCAGCGTGCCTGCCACCATGGGCGACTGGCATGTAGGGCAGGAGGTGCAGGTGCTGCTCAGGCGCAGCATGGGGTTCAAGGCCGTGTGGCTCGCCTACGCCATCCCTCTGGTGGTGCTGATGGCCGTCCTGCTCGGCCTCAACGCGGCCGGTTTCGGAGAACTTGCCTCCGGGCTTGCCGCAATCGCCGCCGTAGGCGTGTACTATGTGTTCCTGTGGCTTTTCAGGGACAGACTTAAAAACGAGTATTCTTTTTATATAAAGGAAAAATGAATTCAATTGTTATCTGGACTATCGTGATTCTGGCGGGGCTGGGTCTCGTGCTTGCAGTGGTCCTCTTCTTCATCGCCGAGAAGTTCAAGGTTGAGGAAGATCCCCGCATCGAGCAGATAGAGAAGACCCTGCCGGGAGCGAACTGCGGCGGTTGCGGCTATGCCGGCTGCCATGCTTTCGCCGATACCGCCGTGAAGGCCAGCGATCTCAGCGCACATTTCTGCCCCGTGGGCGGAAACGACGTGATGCAGAAGGTCGCGGACATTCTCGGTTACAAGGTTGAGGCCAAGGCTCCCCAGGTGGCCGTGGTGCGCTGCAATGGCAGCTGCGCCGTACGCCCCAAGGTGAATGTTTATGACGGAGCGCTCAGCTGCCGCGTGAAGGCTGCGCTTTACTCCGGCGACACGGGCTGCGCTTTCGGCTGCCTCGGTTGCGGGGATTGCGTCGCCGCCTGCGAGTTCGGCGCGCTGAGCATGGATCCCGAGACCGGGCTGCCGGTGGTGGACGAGGCCAAGTGCGTTGCCTGCGGCAAGTGCGTCAAGGCCTGCCCGAAGGCTCTCATCGAGCTTCGTGCGAAGGGCCCCCGCGGGATGCGCGTCTATGTGGACTGCCGCAATCAGGACAAGGGCCCTGCCGCCAAGAAGGCCTGCGCCAATGCCTGCATCGGTTGCGGTATCTGCGTGAAGACTTGTACTCACGATGCCATTACTCTCGAGAATAATATCGCTTATATAGATTTCGCGAAGTGCAAGCTTTGCCGCGAGTGCGAGGCGATGTGCCCTACGGGTGCCATCCTCGGGGTGAATTTCCCCAAGGAGCTTGACAAGGCTGCCGTCAAGGAGCGCATAGCGAAGCGCAATGCCGCCGCGAAGGCCGCCGCAGAGCCCGCCGCAGAGCCCGCCGCGACGGGCAAAGGGCCCGTGAATTCAATGCGCTCCTCAGAGCGCACGGCGGAGACCGGGACGGAGCGAAGCGATGTCGGTAGGTCGGGAGCCGCGGGGGTTTATCAGGGGGCAGAGCCCCCTAAGAAGGAGGACAAGCAATGAGCAAGATAACATTCGCAATAGGCGGTGTGCATCCGGATGATGCAAAACTCGCCCGAGGCTGCGCCATAGAGGTGCTGCCCCTGCCCCAGACCATGTATGTGTCCATGGCACAGCATCTGGGAGCGCCTGCGAAACCCATAGTGGCCGTAGGTGACAAGGTGAAGACAGGCCAGGTGATTGCGGAGCCCGGCGGATTCATCTCCGCATTCGTGCATGCCCCCGCATCCGGCACCGTGAAGTCCATCGCACCCCGCAAGGACCTCGCAGGCAATAATGTGATGCATGTCGAAATCGCCGTGGAAGGCGACGAGTGGGTGGAAGGAGTGGATCTTTCCGACACCCTCGTCACCGAAATCCCCGAAGACCGCGCAGCCATCCTCGACAAGATCAAGGCCTGCGGAGTGGTCGGACTCGGCGGAGCCACCTTCCCTACACACGTGAAACTCAATCCCGCTCCCGGCAGCAAGGCTGAGTGCCTGATCCTGAACGGCGCGGAGTGCGAGCCCTATCTCACCAGCGACTTCCGCATCATGCTCGAGCGCACGAAGGAGATCATCGTCGGCGCAGCCATCATGCAGAAGGTGCTCGGAGGCTGCCGCACCGTGATCGGCATCGAGGAGAACAAGCCCGAGGCCATCGAGGCCATGCGCAAGGCCCTCGCCGAGCTTCCTTACAAGGGAATTGAGGTGCTTCCTCTCAAGAAGAAATATCCGCAGGGCGGTGAGAAGCAGCTCATCCAGGCCGTGATGCACCGCGAGGTGGGTTCCGGCGGGCTGCCCATCAGCGTGGGCGCGGTGGTGCAGAATGTTGCTACCTCCCTTGCCGTCTATGAGGCCGTTCAGAAGAACAAGCCCCTCATCACCAACACTCTCACCATCACCGGCAACTGCCTGCCCGTCGAGAAGCAGCACAACTATCTCTTCCGCATCGGCATGCCGCTCAGCTACATAGCCGAGTATGCCGGGGGAGTGCCCGAGGGAGCCGCCAAGCTCATCAGCGGCGGTCCGATGATGGGGCGCGCCATCGCCAATCTCGATGCCGCCACCGTCAAGGGCTCGTCTTCGATACTTTATCTCTCCGAGGCGTCGACCAGGCGCGGTCAGGAGAGTCTCTGCATCCGCTGCGGCCGTTGCGCCGATGCCTGCCCCATGGGTCTGGAGCCTTTCCTGCTCCGCAGGCTCTATGCCGCAGGCGATCTCGACGCTCTCGAGAAGAATGCCGTGCAGGATTGCATCGAGTGCGGTTGCTGTCTCTACAGCTGCCCCGCCAACATCCCTCTGCTCGACCATATCCGTCAAGCCAAGGGTCAGGTCATGGGTGTAATCCGTGCGCGCGCTGCTGCGGCCAAGGCTGCTGCCGAAGCAGCCACGCAAGCCGCGACGGGCAAAGGGCCCGGCAGTGGCCCGCAAGGGGCCGACAGTCCGGGCATTGCCCGTCCGAAGGCCGACGCTGCCGCACAAACCTCTAAACCGCAGAAGTCATGATAGTATCACCTAATCCGCATATCCATTCCAAGGTCAGTACCAGGAGTCTGATGTTGGACGTGATAATAGCCCTGTGCCCGGCGGCCATCGTTTCTTTCCTCTACTATGGACTGAGCGAGATCGCCATAATGGCATTCAGCGTGGCCTCCTGCGTCGTGCTGGAATGGGCAATCACCAAGTATCTTCTTAAGAAAGCTTCCACCACGGGCGACCTTTCAGCCATCGTCACGGGAATCCTTCTCGCCATGAACCTCCCTCCGACCTGCCCCCTGTGGGTGGTGTTCATCGGTGCGGTCGTGGCCATCGCGGTCGCCAAGATGACCTTCGGCGGCATAGGGCAGAACATCTTCAATCCGGCCATCACCGGCCGCGTGTTCCTGCTCGTGTCCTTCCCGACCTTCATGACCGACTGGACCGTTCCCGCCGGTTTCATCAGCAACGTGGATGCCTTCTCCGGCGCCACCCTGCTGGGCCAGGTTCCCATACTGGGCGCCCTGGAGGCCGACAAGCTCGTGAATCTGCAGACACTCTTCCGCAACATAGGAGGTTCCGCAGGTGAGATTTCGGCCCTTGCCCTTCTCGCAGGCTGGGTGTATCTGCTCGTCCGCAAGGTCATCAAGCCTTGGATCACCCTCAGCATCTTCGCGACAGTGGCCGTCATCGCGGGCATCTTCCATATGGTGGATCCCGCCCAGTACACCGGCATACTCTTCAACCTCCTCACCGGCGGTGTAATCCTCGGTGCCTGCTTTATGGCCACCGACTATGTCACCTCGCCTATGAGCGCCTGGGGCGGAGTCGTGTTCGGCGTCGGAATCGGTTTCATCGTGATGATGATCCGCTACTTCGGTTCCTATCCCGAGGG
>ONFK01000082.1 GCA_900317065.1 uncultured Bacteroidales bacterium | reverse complement strand
CTGTTCAATCCGGAAGATTTGAAATAGATATGAAAGTTTCTTATAATTGGCTCAAGGATTATCTTGAAATGGATCTTACCCCGGCGCAGGTTGCCGAGGCTATGACTTCTATAGGAATTGAGGTGGATAGCCTCGAAGAGCAGGAGGAGATTCCCGGCGGCCTCGCCGGCGTGGTTGTCGCCAAGGTCGTGGAATGCGAAGCGCATCCCGACTCCGACCATCTGCATATCACCAAGGTGGATGCCGGCACCGGAGAGCTGCTGCAGGTTGTCTGCGGCGCACCCAATGTGGCTGCTGGGCAGAAAGTCCTCTTTGCCCAGATCGGCACCGTTCTTCCCGGAGATTTCAAGATCAAGAAGTCCAAGATCCGCGGAGTCGAGTCCCTCGGCATGATTTGCGCTGAGGACGAGCTCGGCATCGGCAGCAGCCACGAGGGAATCATGGTCCTGCCGGAAGACGCCGTCGTAGGAACTCCCGCGAAGGAGTATCTGCATCTCAAGACCGAAGCCGTGATCGAGTATGAGATTACCGCCAACCGAGTGGATGCCGCTTCGCATATCGGTGTCGCCCGCGACCTGTATGCATATCTCCGCTACCATAATCTTCCCGCCAGCTTCTCTTGTCCGGACGTATCGGCATTCAAGGCCGCCGGAAACGGTGACAGCATCAATGTCGAAGTGCAGGACAGCGAGGGCGCACCGCGTTATACCGGTCTGACCATCAAGGACGTGAAGGTTGGCCCTTCGCCCGAGTGGCTCCAGAAGAAGCTCCTCAGCATCGGGCTCCGTCCCATCAACAACGTGGTCGACATCAGCAACTTCATCCTCTTTGAACTCGGCCAGCCTCTGCACACCTTCGATGCCGGCAAGATCGGCGGACGCAAGGTCGTGGTACGCCGCGCCGCCGAAGGGGAGATGATACGCACTCTGGACGGCGTGGATCATAAGCTCTGCTCCAGGGACATGGTCATCGCAGACAGCACCCGTCCCATGTGCATCGCCGGCGTGTTCGGCGGTGAAGACAGCGGCGTGACCGAATCCACCACCGAGGTCTTCCTTGAAAGTGCATACTTCGATCCGGGTTCCATCCGCAAGACTTCCAAGACTCAGGGCTTGCAGACAGACGCCTCTTTCCGTTATGAGAGGGGGGCGGATCCCGAGATTACCATATACGCGCTCAAGAGGGCTGCCCTGCTGATCTGCGAACTCACCGGAGGCCATATCGAGGGCGACATTTTCGAGTCGTACCCCAATCCGGTCGAGCGCAAGCGCATCGAACTGGATTACGACCGCATCGAGGCGTTCATCGGGCAGAAGATCGGTCACGAGAATATGACAAAGGTGCTCGAGGCCCTTCAGTACAAGTTCATAAGCAACGATGGCAACAAGGCCGTGGTGCTCGCCCCGAGTTACATGATAGATGTTTACCGTGAGTGCGACGTGGTGGAAGAAATACTCCGTATCCACGGATACAACAACATCGACCTCCCTCATCACATGAAGATGAGCGTTTCGGCCTCCCCGACTCCTCAGCCGGAGGCGATCCGCAACCAGATTTCCAATTTCCTGGCAGCTAACGGATTCGCCGAGACCATGAACAACTCCCTGACCAAGGCGGATTACTACAAGGACCTCAAGACCTTCCCTTCGGAGAGGCTGGTGCATATAGTGAACCCTTTGAGTTCGGACCTGAACGTGATGCGCCAGACCCTCCTGCTCAACGGGCTCGAAGTCATCGCCTACAACGTCAACCGTCAGATATCCAGAATCAAGACCTTCGAATACGGCTCCGTTTATCAGCGCCTGCCCGAAAAGGGTGGGGAAACCCTCGAGGGATATGAGGAGCACCCCTGCTATGCCATGTTCATCAGCGGAGCTCCCGAGAAGAACTGGAAGAACGCTGTCGCCAAGGGAGATTTCTATCAACTTAAGGGCTATCTCGAGCTCCTGCTCCGCCGCTATGGTGCAGACCTCTATCAGATGTGGGCTGAAGCTGCTCCTTCCGATATTTTCTCCGAGGGCACTGTTTACAGTCTGCCCGGCGGGAAACAGCAGCTGGCCGTTATCGGTGTCATCAATCCGGCCCTTGCCCGCAAGTTCGGCATCAAGCAGCAGGTGGTGGCGGCCGAAATCAACTGGGACGCCCTGTTCTCCATAGTCAAGCGCGACAAGGTGGCCTTCAAGGAACTGCCCAGGTTCCCGGAGGTGCGTCGCGACCTTGCCCTCCTTCTTGACGAAGGCGTGAACTATGCCGACCTCCGCGCCGCGGCATTCAAGAATGCCAGAAAACTCCTCAAGCAGGTTAGTCTTTTCGATGTGTACAGGGGCGACAAGATTCCTGCCGGCAAGAAGCAGTACGCCCTCAGCTTCACCCTGCAGGATGTGGAGAAGACTCTTACCGACCAGGACGTGGAGCGCGTGATGGCACGCCTGTTGGAAGTCTTTACCAAGGAATTCGGAGGCACCCTCCGTTAGCATGCCATGCTTAGGATAACGGAATATATCTTGCTTGCTCTCCTGGTTTGCGCCTGCCTTCTGCCATCGTGCAGGCACGTGAAAATCATGAGCGAGAGGGATATGTCCGATATCTATGCCGAGATGTTCCTTGCCGACCAGTGGCTGAACGACAATCCCGGCTTGAGGAAGACTGCCGATACCACCCGGTTCTATGAGACGATATTCCGCAAATTCGGATACGGTTTCGAGGACTATGATGCCAGCGTAAACTACTATCTGAACCATCCGGAAAAGTATAAAAAGATCATCGAACGCACTCAGGACAAGTTGCGCAAGACGCAGAAGAGCCTGGAGTCTTTCGAAAAGGCACTCGAGAGGCAGAATCAGATTCTGGCCGGGCTCGGAGCTTTGCATCTGCCAGTGTTTTCGGTCGATTCAGTCAAGGTCGACACCATTATGGCCTGGGCTCCATGGCGGGATACCCTGGCATTCAGGGACAGTGCTCTGGCCGAGCGGGCGCGACAGGATTCCCTTCAGAGAGACTCCCTTCACAGGGACTCCCTTCGGCGGGATTCTCTCCGTCTCGAATCTACCCGCCTGGATTCTCCCAGGTCTCGCAGATTGAGGAGGGCGCAGTTATGATGCGGGAAGAGACGGTTTTCGGGCCTATTTTCAGCCGCAGGCTGGGGAGTTCCCTTGGCATAAATCTTCTGCCGAGGAACGGAAAGCTTTGCAATTTCGACTGCATCTACTGCGAATGCGGATGGAACAAGGACGGCACCGGAGACCGTGTGATTCCGACGGCTGCAGACGTGCGCACTGCCCTGGAAAGCAAGCTTCGCGAGTGCCATCAGACCGGGACTCCCATCGACTCGGTAACCTTCTCCGGAGACGGGGAACCGACGCTGAACCCGGACTTTCCGCAGATTATCGACGATACTCTTGCTTTGCGCGATGCGTTCTATCCGGAAGCCAAGGTGTCGGTGCTGACAAACGCCACCAGGCTGTCAAGGGACTCCGTGTTTAACGCCCTTCGCAAGGTCGACAATCCCATCCTGAAACTCGACGCCCCTACCTCCGACTTGGCGTCCCGCATCAACCAGCCGGCAGGGGAGTACAATGTCGAGGATGTCATCTGCGGGATGGAGAAGTTCAAGGGCGATTTCGTGATGCAGACGATGTTCCTGCGCAGCCCGGACTTCGATACTGCCAGTCCCGAAGTCCTGCTGCCCTGGATGGATATAGTCCGCAGGGTGCATCCTCGGGAGATAATGGTCTACACCATAGACCGTCCCACCCCTGCCAAAGGGCTCGCGAAATACTCGGAGGCCCAGATGCGCTCTCTGGTACAGGATCTTATAAACGAAGGATTTAATATTCAAATCAAAGGATAAATATGAATCAGACAGAAATTCTTAAGAAATGCTTTTCTTTCATGGATCTCACGACTCTTCATACGGAAGACACCCCTGAGTCCGTCAGGAAACTCGTGGACAAAGTGACTGTCCTTACAAAGGAATACCCTTCATATCCGCTGCCGGCATCGGTTTGCGTATACCCCAATCTCGCCAATGTCGTCCGTGAAAACAGACCCTGCGAGGAGCTTCACGTGACGGCGGTTTCCAGCTGCTTCCCTACGGCCCAGAGTTTTCTCGAGGTCAAGATCAGGGAATGCGAACTGGCAGTCGAAAATGGCGCCGATGAAATCGATATCGTGCTTGCTCTCAACAAGTTCCTTGCAGGTGATGAGGCTGGTGCCAAAGAAGAGATCGTCGCGATGAAGAAGGCGATCGACGCTGTAGGCGAACGTCTTGGCCGCAAGGTGGTTTTCAAGGTTATCCTCGAAACCGGCCTTCTCAAGACTCCCGAACTTATCCGCAAGGCTTCTATGCTTGCGATGGAGGCAGGTGCTGATTTTATCAAGACTTCTACAGGCAAGGTATCCGTCAATGCTACTCCTGAAGCTGCCCGCGTAATGTGCGAGGCGATACGCGACTTCTACAAAGCGACCGGCCGCAAAGTCGGTTTCAAGGCTGCCGGAGGCATCGCTACCGCCGAAGATGCGCTGGTTTACTACAACATCGGACTCGAGATTCTCGGAGAAGAATGGCTCAACAAGGATTACTTCCGCTTCGGCGTCAGCCGCGTAGGCAATTCTTTGATGAGCGCCATCGAGGGCAGGGAGGTCAAATTTTTCTAGTGCTCCAACGCTTGAAATCTTCCCATTTGTAATATGGGCCTTTGAAAGGAGAGACTGCGGGAATCGTGGTCTCTCTTTCATTTTCAAGAATCTTTACCAGAATATCTCCCTTGCGGTTTCTGTATAGGATGAGAGACAGGCTGCAAGCCATTGTGACATGCTTGTATGCAGGCCATGTGCGCCAGGTATCGGCCAGCGGGGCGGAAGGATTGTCATATCCTTCAATGCCCAGGAAACTGAAAGCCGGGGCTACGCCGGAATCATGCCCAAAGCGCAGGTCGGCACAGATGCCGTTGCCTTGTATCGCTTCTTCCGCCCGGCATACGATCTCGTTGACAAGCGGTGCGCCGGCATTGGTGTCCCTGTAAAACCCGGTTTCCTTGCTGTGCAGGAACCAGGAAGCCGTGCGTGCGTTCTGCACTACGGCATAATCGTACAACTCTTCTGTGTTGAAAAGCGCTAAAGTGGCGGCATCGGGACTGATGCATTTGCCTACGCTCAGAATATGCATGATTTCATATTGCGCCTTTCCGAGACTCCTCCCTGCCAGTGCTTTTCTGAGAAGCGCTTCGTCGCGGAAAAACCTGCGTGCAAATGCGGCCGTGTCCAGCTTCACGCGTATCATGGAATCCAGTACCCTCAGTTCCGTGGCGTCCAAGTCCGGATTCGGGTCCCATTTCGTGAAATAGTACCTTTGCCCGCCCTTGACATCGAATTCGAGTTTCCGGCCGTGCCTGCTCAGTTCCATGATGAAACTGGTGCCGGTCATTGCGCTTCGCAGGGATGGCGAGGTCCTTACCATGACCTTTCTTCTCCGGCATTGATGGAAAATCCTTCGGAATCTTTTATGCAGACGTTCGCTGATGCCTTTTTCCTCTTTGTATCCCGTATCGGTCAGTATCCCCATGTTCCCTTCGTGTTCCGCTTCCAGCCAGCGCAATTGCCGGAGAAGTTCCATGCCGTCTTCCGTAAGGGCGGATTCCGCTTCGAGACCGCCCAGCATCTTGACATAATCGCTTATGAAAGATATGTCTCCGGTAAGATGCCTGCTGCCGTGTCTCCCGTAAAAAGAAAAGTAGAAGGGCTTGTAGCCTCTCGGCGCCTTGGTGTCGGGATTTTTTTCTGAAGGGGCCAGATAAGGCCTTAAATTGCCCGCGGCGGCGTAAGGGTCTTCCTTGATGGCCCTAAACAACTCTGTATCATTCGGTAAGACTGCGGCAAACAGAAATAATAAAGTATAAAGGATATTCATTTTGTTGTCGTAAAACCTGAATGCAAAGTTAGCAAAACCCTTCTGTAATGCAATACATTGCCAATCAGGCCAAATAAACGATTACAAACTTTTAAAACGCTTTTTACCGCATACATTTGCCGTCGAGAAAAACGATGAGGTATGAAACACTTGGTGAAATCTTTGATTGCCGCGGGGCTCGTCTCCGCGATGAGTGCCTGCGACGCTTCGTCCATAGATACGGATGACAGCTACGGGCAGGAGCCGGAACTGGAACATGGAATGATGGTGCTCGGCCGCCAGCTGGAAGACCCTTATTCTGTGAAGAACATTACCAAAGCCCTGCAGTCGCTTTATCCTACAAAGGCAGGGGAGATCGATGTCAGCGCAACCGACCTTTATGTGCGTTTCCTGCCCGGGGACCAGGAAGAATATGACCGGCTGGTGGAGATGGGAGTGGAGATGCTGGATCATCCTCTTGATTACGAGATTGTGCGCGAAGGGGACTATTACCACGATCCGGATATCCCGGAAGGAGATATTACCTGGCAATATGCAGTGGTGTCTCCGGATTTCAAGTTCCCGTCCTCGGTACCTTTTGAAATACTTGACAAGTGCCATATCACCGAACACGAGGTATACACCCGTTCAGGCGAAGAGTGGATTGACTGGGGAGCAGTGGAAAGGGAGTCTTTTCGCCTGACGGGCAATGCCTCGATGCTCGAAACCGACCCTCTCACCAAGGGTGGAGCTGCGAAGCCTTCGGGACGCATCACGCTCGTTGACGACAGGAAACCGGATTCCCCGGAAGGCGTAAAGGGGGTGAGAGTCGCCTGCAATGTGTTCGTAAAGATCGGCCAAGCGTATACCGACGAAAACGGATACTACGTGATTGACAAGTCTTTTTCGACAAAACCGCGCTATTGGCTGGTATTCAAGAACAAGAAGGGCTTTGGCATAGGGCTGAATCTTATTCTGGTAGGCGGCTCCAGTTCCACCATGGGCCGGCATTCCCAGGAAGGCTGCAGCATGGAAGTGAGCAGGGAAAGCGACCGCAGTCTCTTTTCAAGGTGCGTGGTCAACAATACCGTATGCGATTATTATGAAAAGTGCAAGACGGCGGAAGGCACGATCAAGGAACCTCCGTCCAACCTCCGGCTGTGGATTTTCCAGAAGCTGTCGGCCAGCAGCACCGTTATGATGCAGCACGGCTCCGCAGT
>ONFK01000217.1 GCA_900317065.1 uncultured Bacteroidales bacterium | reverse complement strand
AGCAATGAATGCCTGTGCATCCGGCAATGCGCTGACATCGCATTTCATGGCAGAATACTCTTTTCCAGAATGTCCCGCAGGATTGCAGGACATTCCAAGAAGGAGCAATGCCATTAGCAGAAAGGATGTCAATCTATTCATAGGCTACAAGTTCGACCTTGATAGAACTAAGATAATATGCATCCGAAGCCTTTGAACGGCCGAATCCTATTCTCTGGCCGGGTTCGACGACAAGTTCCTCCGTAAAGCTGCCCCAGACATTCAATTTGATTTCTCCGGTGGAGACAGTCGAGACAGGGCCGTCAGCGAGGAAGTAAGGTTTTCCATCGACAGTCGCGGCATCCTTTGCAAAGACGCCCAGGGTCACCGTAGCATTGCCATTATAGTTGCCGGCCGCTTCGTATGTAACACGCACCCGTGCCTTCTGCTTGAGACAATTCAATTCAGGAGAGACGATATATCCGTTGTTCTGTACACGGATGTAACCGCAACCGCTCGGCTGGGCACTGCCCTGGCCACGCCAGGAAGCGAGGCTTGAGGATGCCAGCCATTTTGCTCCGTTTGTACCTTCTGCCGCGCTCCATACTCCGTTGAGCAGATTGAGTACACCTGAACTCGTCAGGCCGGATGTCGCTGTCTGCACAGTAAAGGGACCTCCGGTATAACTTGCGAGATGGTTGAATCCTACAAGTTTGCGCGGGAAGTCTCCGCAGCCCCAGAGCATTTCGTCGAAATCCTGGGCGAGAATCACGTCTCCTGCAGCAGCCTGCGCAGTCATCACGCCATTGAGGTCCTTGTTGGCAGTAGTGTATTTTTCAACCGAAGAATCATCACCGCTGGATATCTTCACCCAATAATCCGTTCCCGGAGTCAATGCCGAGAACACATAGCCGGGGCAGTATCCTGAAGGGAACTTCCCGCTGCCAGTGCCCACGCTGATGGCATCGTAAACAGGGGTTTCGCAAGCAGCATCTTTGTAAATGCCGAAAGTCCAGGTAGAGGCGATGTCGGTCGCCGGCGTAGCAAAATCAGTAGAACTCCAGCGTACGGCAATTTGCGTATTGTGGATGAATTCCGCTTTCTGCTTGATCTTTACCTCTGGCTCCGGAGGAGTGCTGCCTCCGAAGGACACCACTTCTATCTTTACGTCGCTGAGGTAAATCTCGAATGCAGTTCCGTTTACTTTCGTACCGATTCCGATACGGCCTCCCGCGGGAACGTCCACTTCCGCCTCGAAAGACTTCCATTCATCCTTGGGCAGGGTCTGGGCCTTGGTTTCGGAAGAAGGAGCCGAAGTGACGTACGCACCGTCTCCGGCGAGGGCGGCATCCGCAGGGAATACCGCGATCCAGCATTCCTGGGCGGCATCTTTCTTGGCTCCTGCGAGCACCTTCACCTTCAGTTTTGCATTCTCTTCCAGACAAGTCAGGGCCGGGGTTACCATATAACCCGTGGAACTGCTTCCGCCGAAGCGGACTGCTCCGCCCACCGTCGTGAAGAAGCTATTCGAGCGCGCGGCACTTTTCCAGTAGTAAGACGACCAGCCGAACAGCGGCTTTCCGTGCAGCCATGCATAGCCGGTTGTGGTCGCGGCCTGGTGTGCATTGGTCAGGATTCCTCGGTCCTGGGTAAGATTCGCAGCAAGTTTGTTGTTGCCGGACGCGTCCGGAGTGCCGAATGCATCGTTCCAATTGTTGATATCCACGCCGGTAAGGTACATCACCGGATCGCCGGCGCCCCAGAGCAGGTCGTTGAAATCCTCGTGCAGGATCAGGTCTCCTGCAGAAGCTTTCGTGGTTTTCACGAAGTCGGGGTCGGAGGCCGCGGTGGTATATTTGACCGCCGTGCCCTTGCCGTCGGATGCCCGGGTCACCTTCACCCAATAGTCGGTAGAGGGCTGGAGGCCGGAGAACACATGACCGGGCTGCTTTCCGCCAAAATTGGCAGCCTTCGCAGCTGTCGTCCATTCCCACATCTTCTGCGAACAGGACTCGTCCTTAAAGATGCCGAAGGTGTAGCCTTCGGCCAGATCGGCTGTGAGATCCTCGAAGTTGCTCACGCTCCAGCGCAGTGCGATTTGACTGTCATTCACATACACTTTCTGCTGCACTACGGGATCCGGATCGGGTGCGACATAGTCGGTCTCGACGAGTTCCACCTTCATGTCGTTCAGCCAGGCTTGCTGCAAGGTCCCGACAGGAGTGCCTATTCCTATGCGTCCGCCGGCGGGAAGCGCGATCTCGACACTGTACTCCTTCCACTCCGTATTGCTCAGCGTGATGCCTTCCGAAACCGAAAGGGGCTCGACTTCCGAAGTCTTGATATAGAAGGGGTTGCTTTCAACCGTGACGGATGCAGGGAAGGCGGCAACATAAATCTTGTGATTCGCCGTAGCGGTCGCCGCGGTGAAGCTGACCTTCACCTTGTTGGAAGTTCCTTTTATACCCTCGATCGAAGGAGTTACGAGGAATCCCGAAGTGCTGCTCCCGCCAAAGCGGACAATGCCGCACAATGTGGTAGGATTGCTCAGTTTGCTCATATATCCAAGCCAGCCTACGAGAGAAGTCGTTGCATAGTAAGCGCTTGCTCCGGCCTGCAAGCCACTGTGGGAATGCAGGAACATATTAAGGTCGTTCGTCACCGCCGTAGTCATCTTGTTGTTGGAAGACTTGTCGGGAGTGCCGAAGGCGGTGGAATAATTCGCCAGCGTGACACCGGAAAGCTTGCGGAGCGGATCTCCTCCTCCCCACATCAGTTCGTTGAAGTTCTGGCTGAGCACCACGTCTCCCGCTTTCGCGGCCGCGCTCATCACGAAATTGGGCTCGGCGGGCAGAGTGGTGTATTTATACACGGACTCGGCACCGGAACTGATGGATACCTTTATCCAGTAGTCGGTAGATGGCGTGAGTCCGGAGAACACATGGCCGGGATTGCTGCCACCGAAGGTCGCGGCATTGGCAGCAGTAGTCCATTCCCACATCTTCTGCGAACAGGACTCGTCCCTGTAAATGCCGAAGGTGTAGACTTCCGCCAGATCGGCGGTCAGGTCCTTGTATTCGGATACGCTCCAGGTCAATCCCACCTGCGTGTCGTTGATGAAAACGAGATGCTGGAGAAAGGGTGCGGACTTTACCTTCACGCTTTCGGACCACTCCGATTTGGATTTGCCCACCTGCGCCTGGATGCGCACCTCGTATTCGACATCCTTTTCGAAAGGAGTAACGGTCGCCTTGGTATCTGCGATAAGATGAGGGAAGTCGGTCCAGTCGGCGGCTCCTGTCTTGCGGAACTGAATAGCATATGTAGCAGCTTTTGGCACCGCTTTCCAAGAGATGAGCGCTCCGCCCACAGCAGGCATGGCCGAAGTGATGACAGGCTTTGCG
>ONFK01000054.1 GCA_900317065.1 uncultured Bacteroidales bacterium | reverse complement strand
GGATCAAGAAAAAGTTGAACGGAATGAGCCCGGTTCAATACCGGACCCATAACTATAAGTCTTATTGTTAAATCCGTCCAACAAAAGGGGCGCACTTCAGATTTGACCGACCGGGAGCACCCACCGCTAAAACAGACTGGGGTTTTCCATCTGGAGGAGGCGGGTTTTCCTGTCGAGTCCGCCGGCGTAACCCGTGAGTTTACCACCTGCGCCCAAAACGCGGTGGCAGGGGATGATCAGGGAGATGGGGTTGTGCCCCACTGCGCCGCCCACCGCCTGCGCCGACATCCTTCCGCCTCCCGAAGAGGCAGCGATTTGTGCGGCTATCTCTCCGTAAGTCACGGTTTTGCCATAGGGAATAGTAAGCAGGGTCTTCCACACGGCCATGCGGAACGGAGTGCCCCTCGTGCGGATTTTCGGAGTGAATCCCGGCTCCCTGCCGCTGAAATAAACGTCCAGCCACCTGCGGGTTTCCTGAAAGACAGGCAGATCCGCCTCCCGGTGCTGTGGCTGTAGCGTGTTCCCGAAGAACTTCTGGCCGTCGAACCAAAGGCCGGTCAGCGCCTCGCCGTCGCTCCCCAGTGTGATGCCCCCGAGTGGGGAATCGTAATGGCAGATGTAATCCATGAGGCAAATATAATCATTTGTTGCGTCGATTTTTCTCCAGGTCCCGGCTAAAGTGAAGCTGCGTGCGGGGCTGCGCTGTTTTCAAGGACGGCGGGGATTTGCTATATTTGTGCTGGAGAAATGATCAAGACCGAGCATTCAATGAAAAAGATAATATTCGTCTGCCACGGCAATATCTGCCGCAGCCCCATGGCGGAGTTAGTAATGAAGAAACTTGTGAAGGATGCCGGCCGTGAGGCCGAATTCGAAATCACATCCATGGCGGTATCCGGAGAAGAATGGGGAAACCCGATATATCCTCCGGCGAAGGCCAAGATGCGGGAACACGGAATCCCTTTCGGGGATCATCGGGCGCATAAGATTACCCCGCAGGAGTTCGCAGAGGCCGATCTTGTAGTAATAATGGATGAATCCAACCGCCGGCTTCTCACCCGCATAGTCGGCGACATCTCCGGCGCCACGGCACCGTCAAGAATCACCTCTCCCACGGGTGCCTTTGCAAACCAAGGGCCAGTGGCATCGGGCCGGAGCAAAGTGCGGAAACTGATGGAATTCGTTGGTCTGGACCGCGACGTGGCCGACCCCTGGTACACCGGAGATTTCGAAGCGACATACCGCGATATCTTTACAGCCTGCAGAGCGCTGCTTGCCATATTATAGCTTGTGTCGTCCTACCGTTGCCAGAGAGCATCGCACTTATGTCCGCAGCACGGGGCTTTCGTCGTTATTTCAGCGTTGCGATGATGTCGTCGAGGGTGGAGAAAAGGACCGGGGCGGTATCGGGACCGAGGCTGCGGCAGGGGCGCAGCGCCCCTGCAAGCCCTTCGGGCACCGACGTGGCCGCGGCCTCCATGGCCCTCCCCGCGGCGGTCAGCCGCACCAGCACCTTCCGCCCGTCGGCCTCGTCGCGCAGCCTCTCCACGAGCCCCTCCGCCTCCATCCGCTTCAGCAGCGGCGTCACGGTATTGGTCTCCAGGAAAAGCCGCTTCGCAATGTCGTTCACCGGCTGACAATCCTTCTCCCACAGCACCATCATCACCAGATACTGCGGATAGGTCAACCCGAGATTGTCCAGCATAGGCGTGTAGGCCTGCGTGATAAGCCGGGACGCCGTGTACAGACGGAAGCACAGCTGGTTGTCGAGTCTGAGTTCCTCTTTCATCAGAGAGCGGCTTCGATATCCTTTTCGAAATCCTTGGGCTCGGTGGTAGGAGCGAAACGCTTCACCGTGACACCGTCGCGCGCTACCAGGAACTTGGTGAAATTCCACTTGACGTCGCTGTCCTTCTCCACGCTCTTGCTGATCTTTTTGAACAGAGCCTGCGTAGCCTTGGCCTTGATTCCTTTGTACTCCTCACTGGGAGCAGCCGCTTTCAGGAAAGTGAAAACAGGGTGTTCATTGGCTCCGTTCACCTCTATCTTGCTCATTAGAGGGAAGGTCACGCCATGATTGAGACGGCAGAACTCGGCGATCTCCTCGTCGCTGCCCGGCTCCTGATGTGCGAACTGGTCGCAGGGGAAACCGATGATCACCAGACCGCGGTCCTTGTACTTCTGATACAGGGCCTCGAGTCCGTCGTACTGGGGAGTGAAACCGCACTTGCTGGCGGTATTCACGATGAGAACAGGTTTGCCTTCGAACTGTGCGAAGTCAACCTCGGCGCCCTTGTTGTTCAGGGCCTTGAAATCATAAAGCTTAGCCATATCTTTTGTTGATTTATATCGTTTGCGATACAAATATAGGTAAATAATTTTATATCGCAAGCGATATTTTTAAAATAATTTGCATACCGCCCGAAAATACCTATCTTTATACTATGGAAAACAAACGCGAAATCTGGGTGGATTGGCTGCGGGTAATCGCCTGCTTCATGGTTATGGTCGTCCACAGCACAGAACCCTTCTATCTTGCCGACGGCAGCGCCGTCCTCACCCCCGGCGATGCCTTCTGGGCGTCATTCATCGACTCCCTGGTGCGTTGCTGCGTGCCCCTTTTCGCGATTGCATCGAGTTATCTGCTCTTCCCCCTGCGCTACAGTGCCGGCGAGTTCGCCCGCCGCAGGGCCGTCCGCGTGCTGATCCCGCTGGTAATATGGTCGCTGGTATATGCCTTCTGCTGGGGGAACCCGGCCGAAAACCTCAAAGGCCTGCTTGTAAATTTCAACTATGCCGCAGGCCATCTCTGGTTCGTATATATGCTGCTGGGAGTGTATCTTCTGATGCCCCTGCTATCTCCCTGGGCGGAGAAGGTCGGCCGGAAGGAACTCGGCGTCTACCTCTGCATCTGGCTCTTCACCACCACTTTCCCCATTCTCAGGGATATGCTTTCAGGAGGGCAGATTTCCTTGATTCACGGGCCTTCGGCGCTTCCCAGGCAGGCGCTGTATCCCCTTTGGGGGGAGGCCAGCTGGAACTCCTACGGCACCTTCTACTACATCAGCGGATTCATCGGCTACCTGCTTCTCGGGCTCTATTTCCGCCGTTTCGTGGGGGATCTTTCCTGGAAGAAGACTCTTGCCATCGGCCTCCCGTCCTTCCTCGCGGGCTTCGCAATCACCTTCGCGGGTTTCTACCGCAGGATAATTGCCACGGCTGGAGGCTCCTTCCCCGTGCAGGGGCCGATTGACTACGCAGTGCAATGGGAAACCACCATCACTTTCGATTCCACGGGCGTAGTGCTGATGGCCATAGGCGCCATCCTTCTGCTGCGCAAGATAAAATCGGACGGAGCCTTCTACAAGCGGATAGTGCTGTCTGTATCGCAGGCGAGCTACGGAATGTATCTGGCGCACATGCTGGTGCTGGCGGCATACTCCGCGCTCTTCCGCGGCTGGCTCGGAACCGGCGGCAGCGCCCTCTGGGTCACTCCGGTGGAGATACTTCTGACGGCCGTCTGCTCATACGTGACGGTCGCCCTCGCGGCGGTCCTCATCCGCCGCATCCCCAAAGTGGGAAAGATTCTGATGGGCTAGAACCTGACTCCCGCGCAGATGCTGAAGCTGTTCATCAGGGCCTCCGAGGCGAAGATGTAGGCGGCGTCGAAGGTAAATTCCCCGATGCGGGCGCCGAGGCCTGCGGATGCGAAGTTCGGGATTACGCTCTCCCCGCCGTAGTGATAGCCTGCGCGCACGGCGAACATCCCCTTGTACCAGCCCTCGATCCCGAGACCTGCGGCAGGATTTCCGCTGAAATAATAATCCCCCCTCAGGCGCGCGGAGAGGCAGATTTCGTCATTCAGATCATATAGATACCCGCATCCCAGAGTGACTGCGGAAGGCAGATTGAACTTGCCCGTGCTCTCGGATTCCACCTGTCCGCCGAGGGAACTCACCCCGGCTGCAAAGTCGAAGGTGTCCAGCTTGCCGGCGACGAACACGTCGGCCGCCACTGCATTGTTGGAATAATTGCTGAGCAGCTGCTCCTTGGCATACTTGACGTTGACTCCTGCCGCTATCATCGGGGTGACGGCATAGGACAGGCCTGCGTTCACCAGAATCTCGCTCGGAGTGAAACGCTCTCCGGTAATCTCGTCGCCGGTGCCGCGGGTGAATCCTATCGAGGCCCCGAACTTGCCGTAGGTGCCGGCTGCCCCTCCGCTGACGTACTGCGTGCCGCTGAGTTCAGGCATATAACTCTCATAGGCGACACCCGCAGCCAGTTTCGTGCCGCTCAGGGGGAGGATCGCCGCAGACGGAATCCTGGTGCTTCCCATCGCAATGGACGAAGGGTTGAAATCCATCTGCATAAAGGGGAGAGCCTCGGAAACGGGTTCCTGGGCGGATGCTGCCAGGCAAAGGATGCCGGCCAGAAGGGTCAGGGATATCTTTTTCATACTTTTACGATGGTCTTGTGATAAGTGTTGCCGCCGTAGCGGATGGTGACGGAATAGCGGCCGGGAGCGAGCCCTGTCATGTTCACGATGAGCGGGTCGAATCCGCTGAATTCCGAGGTCTTTTCATATACGGTCTTGCCGGTGGAGTTCACTATGCGTACATATGTCTCGGCGCTTTTCTCCGTGCGGATGACGAGGTCCGTGGTGACGGGATTCGGGTAGGTCTCGGCGAGGTCGGAGAGGTCTCCCTTCACCAGCACGGGAATCACTATGCCGGTGGATTTGTCCCCGTCCGACGCGGTGATCCTCAGTTCTGCGGCGCCTCCCTTGCGGGCCGTGATTTTCGCGGAACGGCCGTCGAAGTTGAGGCTTATGACATCTCCGGCCTCCTTGCTGGTGCATTCGAAGCTCAGTTCATCGCCGTCCTGGTCGGTGAAAAGAGAGGCCACCGGGACAGTCTCTCCGGAACCTGTGCCGTAGAGGAGGATGCCTTCCGGCTCCTGCCTGACGGCGGGCGCGTGGTTGTCGGGAGTGCGGACTTTCTTCAGTTCCGAGGCCTCCGAGTAATTCCCGGAACGGTCGTAGGCGTAAAGGACGAAGAAGTAGTCGGTTGAATATTGCAGGCAGTCGATGTTCAGGTTCATGGTGGCTCCGGCCGCATTGCTGCCGACCTTCACGTCTCTGGAGATCACTCCGCTCTTGATGGAACCCGGACTGCTTGCGCGCAGGGCCGTTTCGTCGCTTCCATAGAGAATGCGTATGCCGAAGGCCTTCGCGTCATCTTTGTCTGCGGGCACCTTCCAGGCGAGGTCCACGGTCTTGCGGACGGCGGAAAGCGTGTAGTCGGCCACCTTGTCGGGAGCGATGTCGGAGTGCGTAGCGCCGAGTTCGATGGACGCGGTCACGTCCACCCAGGGCCCTACATACTGCGAACTGTTGGTGTGAGATCCGTCCGCACCTTCCAGCAGCAGTCGCTTGCATTCGGTGTTGGTGAAGCCGGGGCCTCCGAGATAGGAGATGATGAGCGCCAGGGCTCCGCTGACGTGAGGGCAGGCCATGGATGTCCCGGACATGTATCCGTAGTCGGTGTAGTCGTAGTCGTCTGTCTTCCGGGTGGCGTAGAGATTGAAAATCTGCCCGCGGCTGTATTCCTGCTCGTCGTACTCGGGGCCGAATCCGCTGCCGAGTCCGTCCCCTCCGGGAGCGCAGATGTCCACCCAGGAGCCATAGTTGGAGTAGTATGCACGGGTGTATCCCGCAGTGCCCGCACCTACCGCCAGCACCGGCTCATAGGCGCAGATGGGGTCGTAGTCGATGGCTTCATTGCCTGCGGCGAAGCAGACGATGCCTCCCTTCATGAGAGAGCCCGGTAGCTGGTTGCCATTGTTGTCGCAGCCGGCATACTTGATGAAATAATCTATCGCCTTGCTGAGGAAGGACGGGATGGTTTCCTTCTTGAATTCCTGAAGTTCCTTTGCATCAACCTCTCCGTCCTCGTCTTCATCGGCATAGTATCCCCAGCTGTTCTGGCAGATCAGGGCGCCGTGGTCGGCCCCCCATTTTACGGCGGCGGCGGTGTTGCTGTCGGAAGCGCCGTCGTCGTCGGTGAATATCTGGCAGCTGAGAATCTTCACTCCAGGGATGCCGTTGGCGTAGTCTCCGCCGGCGATGCCCGCGACTCCGATGCCGTTGTTGCGGACGGCGGCGATGGTGCCCGCCACGTGCGTGCCGTGCGAATCGGCGAGGATCGTATAGCCGTTTTTGACAAAGTCCTTGCTGCCCTCGAAGCCGGCAGGGATGCAGTTGGCAGCCAGGTCGGGGTGCTTGAGGTCGACACCTCCGTCAACCACCGACACTATCACGTCGCTGCTGCCCACGGTATATTTCTCCCATACGTCGAGCAGGTTCATGTCGGCTCCCTGGTTGGTGAACTTCGTGATGCCGTAGCGGCTGCTGGACTGGGTGCAGTCCAGCTTCAGGGACATGTCGTTGTAAAGGTCCCACTGCCATTTGAAATAGGGGTCGTTGGGGATGGCGCTGCGTTTCTTGATCTTGCGGGGGAACTCCGCGTTCACGATTCCGTCGGCGGCGACTAGCATCTCCCCGGCCTTGGTCCTGGTCACGCCCTCGTCGAACACGACCTTGTAGTATAGGTGCAGCCCGGCTTTGCGGGCATAGGGAAACACCCTTTCATAGTGCACTGCTCCCAGCCCTTCGAGAGGAGATTCTCCGCTCTTTGTGGCGGCCTCCAGGCCGGCGGCGAAGTTCTCGTCCACCTCGATGATGGCGCTGACAGTTGTGTTTTCTTGTTCTGTGGTTTCTTTCTCTTCCCGGGGCGCGACGACGCGTTCCTCATTCACGGAACAGGCCGCGGCCGCCAGGAGACAGGCGATCAATAGTATTCTCTTCATTATCTCTTCGGGATGAAGACCACCCTCCAGTATCCGCCCTTGTCGGGGCCTACGCGTTTGAGGGCGCCGGTCTTCTTCAGGTTTGCCAAATGTTTTTCCACGCCTTTGTCGGAAATGCCGAGCATTCCCGCCAGTTCGGCCGTAGTGTAGCGCGGATGGTTTGCAAGTATCTCCAGGATGCGGGTGGAGTTTTTTACCGGTGCCGCCGCAACTGCCGCCTCCGGTGCTGCGGGTGTCGCGGGGGAGGGAGCCTGCGCCACTGCACGCCATTTGCACTCGGCCGCGGGAGCGAGCACCTCGCCGGCATGGCTGGTGAAAATCTCAGCGATATCTTCCTTCACCGCCGAATGCAGAAGGTTGGAATAGGCCTCTGGGTCCTTGACGGACATGAGCTGGAGGCCGAATTCCATCTGCAGCATGTTCATCAGCAGGCGGGCCATGATGTCGTTGCCCTTCGGCCAGAGTTCGGCGTCGCTTACGCGGAAGTGTATGGAATGGCTGGCTGCATACAGCCCATTGTCCTTCAAACTGCGGGCATGCATCCTCGCCTCGTTGGCTTCCTGGCAGATTTTCTGCAGGGCCGGCTCGGAAGCCACCTTGTTGCAGTCGAAGCCGTAGCTGCGCAAAGCCTTGGACGCCAGCATTTTGATACGGTATCCGCTCCACATCTGATGACTGGACGCATCCTTCTCCGCCGCCTTGTAGGCCTCCTTGAGGTCCAGGTTCAGCAGCTGCTCGGCAATGGTCTTGCCTTCGCTGCTCAGCCCCTCGCCCAGCAGGCGCGCGTTCTGCGCCAGCGTCAGCGAGGATCCTTCCAGGGCGGTGGAATTGGTTACCAGAATGTATAGTTGCGACTCATCCATATTATATGCAAAGGTAACAAAAAATCCATATCTTTGCAGTACTATGACTGCACTCGAAATCTTTGCCATCATCTGCGCCGTACTCGGCGTGATAGGCAGCGTTGCGCCCGGGCTGCCCGGACCGCCTCTCAGTTGGGTAGGACTCCTCCTGGTGTTTTTCGCCGGCAACCGCGGAGAATGTGAACCCGTCACAGGCACCTTCCTGCTGGTATGGCTCGGCATCACCACGCTCGTGACGATTCTCGATTACGTGATTCCCGGGTGGTTCGCAAAGAAGACCGGAGGTCACAAAGAGGCTTCGTGGGGCGCCATAATCGGTCTTTTTGCCGGAATGTTCCTCACTCCAATAGGAATGATGGCCGGAGCGCTGCTCGGCGCTTTCATCGGGGAATTCGTCTTCGCGAAACAAGATGCACCGAGTTCCGTAAAAGCGGCCATCGGTGCATTCCTTGGTTTCATTTTCGGTACCGGAATCAAGCTTGTCGCTTCCGGAATAATGATGTTCTACGTATTCAAGTTCATCCTTTAGCAGTAGAGTCCGCCGTTGACGGGGATTACCTGGCCGGTGATGTAGGATGAAAGGTCGCTGGCAAGGAAGAGGGCGGCGTTTGCGATGTCCTCGGGAGTGCCTCCGCGGCGTAGGGGAATCTGCTTCAGATATTCTTCACGCACGGCTTCGGGAAGGGCGTTGGTCATGTCCGACACGATGAAGCCGGGGGCGATGCTGTTGGCGCGTATGCCGCGCGAACCCATCTCTTTCGCCACCGATTTCGCCATGGCGATGAGGCCCGCCTTGGTGGCTGCGTAGTTCACCTGGCCGGGATTTCCCATCTGGCCCGCAATCGACGCCATGTTGATGATGCTGCCGCTCTTGGCGCGTGCCATTGCGGGAAGCACGGCGTGCATATAGTTGAAGGCGGATTTCATGTTCACTGCGATCACCGCATCCCACTGCTGCTCTGTCATGCGCATTGCAAGGCCGTCCTTGGTGATGCCTGCGTTGTTTACGAGGATGTCGATCTTGCCGAAGTCGGCGAGCACCTGCTCCACGACCTGCTGAGTCTGTTCGAAATCGGCGGCATTGCTTTCGTATGCCTTCACCTTGTGGCCGAGGGCGGCGATTTCCGCCACGGTCTCCTGATTCACTACGAGGTCGGTGAATGCCACGTCGGCGCCTTCAGCGGCGTACTTCAGTGCGATTGCCTTTCCGATTCCTCTTGATGCGCCCGTAATGAGGGCGACTTTTCCGTCTAAAAGTCCCATAGTTTTGTATTTTTAATTCAGATTCGTTCATTTTGTCCTGCGCGACAGCGCATCTGTTACGCACCTTGGGCGTCCGCCGCCATCGCTGCTTCCACTTCGTCGGGAGATGCCGGCAGGCGGGTGCCTCCCAGTCGGCGTGCGCCGTCGGCGGTCACCAGCACGTCATCCTCGATTCGTATGCCTCCGAAATCGAAGTATCCTTCTTCCAGCGCGGCATAGTTCACGAACGGACGGCCTTCCTTCTTCCACATCCTGATGAGGTCCGGGATGAAGTAGATGCCGGGTTCGTCGGTTATCACGTTGCCGGGCACCAGCCTTCTGGCCATGCGCAGCGAGCGCAGCCCGAGCTGGGAAGAGCGCTTCTGGTCGGGGTCGTATCCCACGAGATCCTCTCCCAGATCTTCCATGTCGTGCACGTCCAGGCCCATGTTGTGCCCGAGCCCGTGCGGCATGAAGAGCCCCGCGGTGCCCTCCGCCACCATCTCGTCCAGGTCGCCTTTCACGAGCCCAAGCTGGCTCAGGCGGTCGAGCATGAGGCGGGCGACTGCGAGGTGTACGTCGCGGTAGGCGGTCCCCGGTTTGGTCAGGGAGAAAGCCAGCTCGTGGCAGTCGTATACTGTCTGGTAGATGTCCCTCTGCTTCGGGGTGTACCTGCCTCCGGTGGGGTAGGTGCGGGTGAAGTCGGACGCATAGTGCGAGTTGCCCTCCGCGCCTGCATCTATCACCATGAGCTTGCCGGGCTCGATCACGCAGGCGTGTCCGTGGTTGTGGAAGACCTCGCCGTGCTGGGTCAGGATGGTCGCGAAGCTTACTCCCCATCCCTCGGCGAGAGTAACTCCCTCCATCTCACCGACTATCTCCTGTTCCACCCTACCGACTCGTATACCCTTGCGGGCGGTGGTGTGCATCTTCTGGCCGAGTACGCCGGCTGCATCGAGTTCGGCTATCTCTTCCGAAGTCTTTACCAGTCGCATGCTGATGATGGCGCGGATCAGGGCCTCGGAGGGTTTGTCGATGCCCAGGCTCTGCGCCTTGAGCGTGTTGTACCAGCGGGACGGGGGAATGCTGTGTATGGTGCGCCCCTGCACAATCGCCTGGGACACCGCCCAGTCGAGTTTGGAGTATGGCTCGGTCTTGCTGATTCCCACTCTCGCCGCCTGCTCAGCCACCGTGGGCATGGGGCCGGTCCAGATGATGTCGTCGATGGAGAAGTCGTCGGCGTAGATGGTTTCCTCGCCGCTGTCCAGGTCGAGAACTGCGGCGAAACGGGGCTCGTCGATGCCGAAATAGTAGAGCCAGGTGCTGTCCTGACGGAACTTGTAGCAATTGTCTTTGTATTGGGCCGGTGCCTCTACGTTGCCGATGAAAACGGCAATTCCGCTTTCGCCCTTGAGGAGCCGCCGGAGTTCTTCGCGGCGTGAGGTGTAGGTTTCTTTACTGAACATATTACCACAAAGATACTAATTTCCCGGGAATTCTCCATTTTTCATCGTTCGACGCAGGCGAGGGTCGCGACGGATATGCGCAGGCGTCCGCCATCCGGCCCCGCCGCGCTTTTGACCGACCCTTCACCCGCCGCGCGCCTTATGACCCTTTCGCACGCAGCGACCGTCGCTCCGGTCGTGTAGACGTCATCTACCAGAAGGATATGACGCGGGGCGGGTATCTTGAACGGGAAGCGCCGTGCCCGGAAGGCTCCGGCCACGTTGCGCACGCGGCCTGAGGCGTCCAGATGCGTCTGGGATTCCGTATGCCGCGTGCGTCGCAGCAACTTCGCGTCACTGGGTACCCCAAGCACTCCTGCCACCTCCCGCGCAATGATCTCCGCCTGATTGTACCCTCGCCGCCATCTCCGCATCCAATGCAGCGGCACCGGCACAACCAGGTCCACATCCGCGAACAAAGGGCTCTCTTTCAGCTTCTTACCCAACTCCCGGGCGAAGTGCCGCCCCACCCTGAAACCCCTCCTGTACTTCAGCGACTTGGTAATCTCCCGGAACCCGCCCTTATAGTAGAACAGCGCCGCTGCATACCCGTATGGCTGATATTTTGTGTTCTGGCCCATGTTTCTCTGTATCAGTTCGTTGAACGACTCCGCCATGGGATTCTCCCGCAACTTCCAGAACCTTGTCAGCGGCACATCTCCCCTGCACCTCCCGCACAGGAATTCATCCGTATGCAGCCGCTCCCCGCAGGCCAGACATACCCGCGGAAAAAACACATCAACCAACGCCCTCCACAACAGAAGCCCAGGCTTATGAAAGAAATGTTTCATATCCTTTTTTCTTCACAAGTTCGCAGGGTTTCCCGGACTTTCCAAAAAAAAGGCTGAAACATATAATTTTAAAGTTTTTATGTTGTGTTTT
Organism: uncultured Bacteroidales bacterium; assembly: GCA_900317065.1. Lineage (GTDB taxonomy): Bacteria > Bacteroidota > Bacteroidia > Bacteroidales > UBA932 > Cryptobacteroides. Next base: position 3,850 of record ONFK01000054.1, on the reverse strand, counting down.
AAAAATTACTATCTTGCAGAAAATTAAGGGAATATGGCTATAGGAATTCAATTTGGAAACATATCCGGTTCTCTCGGCAGCGGTGCTTCTACCGGTTCCGGTTCTTCCGGCGACGCTTTTTTCGGAAAGAGCAAGTGGTGGGGATTCCCGGACATGCCGGAAGATCTGGAGTATCCGGAAGTGCCGGTCCGCGATGAGTATGTCGACGAAGACGGGAAGGATGCCGTCGACGAGTACGACGATCCCCTGACCTTCATCTGCCAGATACGCTGTTCCGACCTCGCGGCCCTCGATCCGAAGGGCCTTCTCCCGCACGAGGGAATGCTCTACTTTTTCGGTGCGCTCGACTATTTCCTCGGAAATCTCGATGCCGCGCTTTCGCCGGGAATGGGCGAATGGGAAGCGCCGTTCTTCAAGGTGCTGTATTCCCCAACCTGCGATAATCTCCATACTCACAGCATTTTATACGACGACGGAAGCGAGGCCTGCCTGCCCGCGGTGCCCTTGACTTTTTCGGCCGTGGGCTCGATGGACGATGGCTTCCGCCTGCTCGGAAAGCCTTTCTACGAGGAGGTACAGCAGGATTTGCCGGGGATGATTTCGCTGCTGCAGATCGACGGCAACGACGATTGGGACCTTCGTTTCTTCGACTGCGGGATGCTGAACTTCCTCATCTCTCCCGCCGACCTCGCCGCCCGCCGTTGGGATTGCACGAGGTGCTATCTGCACTCGGCATGACTGCCGAATGCAGATGTTGTCATTTCAGCATCTCGCTGAATATCAACACTTTGACTGACCGGCGAATGGTACAGAGATACTCCGTCGATGAGGGGGCGGGCATAGGAGCCGGTTATTACGACGCGGATGCGCCGGGTGCGGCATTCCGGGATGCGGAGGAGCCGCTTGTATCCGATGGTGGTTCCTTCTGCGATTGTTTTCCAACCGGCATCGTTTTCTGGGATCTGGATGACGAAAGAACTGATACGCTGTCCGCGGGAGATGTTTTCGCGCAGTTCTATAACGTCGAATGTCCGCATTTCCGGCAGGTCCAGTTCCACGCATAACGGTTTGCACGCCACCCCGGCCATATCACCAACGCGCCGCACTTTCACCACGGCTCCGTCTGCTAGGTCAAACCCGAACACGGCTTCCCGCCAGTCGCGGAACTCCATCAGCCTCAGCGAATCCACTTCGCAGATGCGCCCACGCTTGTCCGGAGGCACATTCAGCAACAGCAGGGCATTCCTTCCCACGCTCGAAAACCAGATGTCCGCCAGTTGCTCCACGCTCTTCACCGCAGAATTCTCACTCTCCTTCCAGAACCAGCCGGGACGGATGGAAACGTCGACCTCGGCGGGAATCCAATGCGCGCCGTGCACGTTTCCGCGTTGCAGAGTGTCGGCAGGAGGCGCGCCGGCACCGGGGCAGAATCCTTCCGTGTCCAGCCGGCTCCAGTTGGTTTCGCCGGCAATCCCGCGCTCGTTTCCCATCCAGCGGCAGCCGGGCCCCACGTCGCTGAACATGATGGCCTTCGGACTCAGGCGCCTTACCACAGAATGGAAAAGTGGCCAGTCATATTCCTGCTTCTTGCCGGAAGGACCCTCGCCGCAGGCTCCGTCGAACCACTGTTCGAACACCTCACCGTAGTTCGAGTGCACTTCTTCCAAAGCCGTGGCGAACACCTTGTTGTATTTCGGAGTGCCATATGCGGGATGGTTCCTGTCCCAGGGCGAGACATACACCCCGAACTTAAGCCCGTATTCCCTGCAGGCTGCGGATAGTTCCGCCAGCACGTCTGCCTGCCCGCCGCGCCAGGAACTCTGCGCAACGGTATGGGTGCTGGTAGATGATGGCCAGAGGCAGAATCCGTCGTGATGCTTGGCGGTGAGGATTATCCCCTTCATGCCGGCGTCCCGGGCAATCCGCGCCCACTGCCGGCAGTCCAGGTCCGTGGGGCAGAAGATATCTTCCGCCTCGGTGCCATCGCCCCATTCAGCACCGCTGAAAGTGTTCGGACCGAAGTGCACGAACATGTTGTATTCCATCTTCTGCCATTCGAGCTGGGCCTCGCTCGGCACTGGGCCGTACGTGCGTGAGCAGCCGGGAAGCAGCATGGCAGCCAGAAGTCCGGCAGAAGCCGCAAGGCCGGGGCGACGAAGCAGAGAAAAGAGGGCCGTCATATCAGTAAACCAGTTTTCTGAAGTTCTTCACCCTGTGGAAGGTCACCAGATTGCCGTCGTGCGCATTGCGGGCCCTTTCGTCGCCCGAACGGCTCACGACAAACAAGTCGCTGCCGCTGATGATCATCGTGGCATAATGGCGCGCCGCGTTGTCGGAAGGTCCGACGGCCACCAGACCCGCGAAAGTCCAGCGTATGAGGTCGGGCGAATACGACAGGGCGAGCCTGCGCCTGTGGTTCATCCTCCCGTCAATCTGCGAATGCAACAGCCAGTAGAGTTTGCTTTCAGGATCGTAGACAACATGGAACTTGAGGTCTCCGCCCGGAATGTGGGTGAACAGCACATCTCCTTCATTCTTGTGCAGTCGGCCGATTTTCAGGCTCCCATCCGGCAGGAAACTTCCTTTGAGCATCACTCCGATGTCCGGCCAGCCTGTGCTTGCCCGGGCCATCAGCACGACCGAATTGGGATCGTAAAAAGGGTTGGATTCATCGTAGATGCGCACCACGTTGGTTTCCAGCATGCCGGCGTTCTTCGGCTTGCAGACGGGGATTCCCGAAGGACGGGCCGCCTCCATGTCCGCATCCGGATTATAGAGTTCCGAAAAGCGCCAGTTCTCCCGCAGGGTGAGATCCGCCCCCTCGTCGGCCTGCATCAGCACAGGCCCTACCCCGGGCCAGGGATGCCCGTCTGCCACCCACTTCTCGTACACCAGCGTCACCTTGCCGTTGTAGATGTCCACCGCGGTGCAGCTCTGATGCCAGCGGGGTTCCGGACAGAGCACCGCGGGCTCGCTCCAGGTGACGCCGTTGTCGTCGCTGCGCGTGATCAGCAGCCTGCCGGAATGCCCTATCATGTAGAGGGAAGATCCGGCCTTGAAAAGGATCTCGTGCATCATGGGGATGCGGGCGCCGGAGTCGTACCAGCTGCGGCCGCGGTTGTCGGAGAGCAGGACCCGGATCTGGTTGCCGGCCTTGTAGTCGCCGAAGTCGGAGGTGGGGCCGTCGAGTTTGAAAGTGCCGGGGCCGCCGTAATCGACCGACACCACGAATCTGCCGTCGAATCCCTCCACTATGCCGGGCGTGTAGAGGAAGATGCTGTCGGTGCAGGGGGATGTGGCGATGACTTTTTCATCGGCGACTATGTGTGCGGGGCGGCTGCACGATGCGAGCAGGAGCGCCATCAGCAGGATGCGTTTCATATTTCCAAATATAGTCATTAAATTTGTGTGTATGAAAAAAATCACAGTGCTGATACTGCTGCTGTTCTGTGCTTCGGCCGCGCAGGCGCAGGTGTGGCACGATGCCACCAAGATGCATGTTTACGGCAAGGCCGTTGAGGACACCTACGCGCCCTTCGCCCGTTTCCCTGCCGATATCGATTCGCTGGCGCGCAAGGACCTGAAATACCTGGGGCGCGACGCCGCCGGCCTCTATGTGCAGTTCCGCACGGACTCCCCGTCGGTGCACGTCCGCTGGAAATCCGTCAAGCGCATAGCCCTGTCGCACATGAGTTCGGTCGGTTCGCGTGGAGTGGACCTGTATGCCCGCAGCGACGCCGGCTGGCGCTTCGTCGGTAGCGCACGTCCCGCCCTGGACTACCTTGAAACCACCCGCTGCATAGTCAAGGAGATGTCGGCCGGATACAAGGAGTTCCGGATGTATCTGTCT
>ONFK01000232.1:3103-3845 GCA_900317065.1 uncultured Bacteroidales bacterium | reverse complement strand
TTCCTTGACTTTGCCAAGCACCTTGGAATCTTCCACCTGCTCCACGAGCCGGTCGATCTGCTTGCGGTCCTGCATCATGTTCTGCACGGCTTCCTTGAGCATTTCCTCGGGAACATTGGGAAGGCCGTACATTGCATACTGATACTGGATGAAACCGCGGGCCGCATCCTGCACGTCCTGCTGCTCGACCTTGAAATCGTACTTGCGCATGAAGGCGCTGCGGATGAGCTGCCAGCGGAAATCGGCGAGGAATCCTTCGAAATCCTTCTCGATGTCTTCCTTGCTGACCTTGCCGCCGTTGGCCTCGAAGAGCCACCTCTTCATGAAGGCCTCGGGCAGGTCGAACTTGGTCTTATCCACGAAGTAATCACGGATGTCCTTGTTGAGACGGTATTCGGACTGCTGGGCATATTCATTGTCGAGGCGTTCGGTGAGTTCCTTCTCAATGTCTTCGTCGCTCTTCTCTTCCTTCTTCTCCTCGTAGTATTTCTTGAGGTTTTCGGTCATCGAAGCCTTGTCCTTTGCAGATGCGCTGATGCTGTACTTGTTGACTACATCATCCTTGCCGGCAGCAACCTCGAACTCAGGATAGGTGGCGATGTCGAAGATGAAGGTGAAGTCGTTACCGCTCTTCCATTCCACCTCGGGCTGGTTTTCGCTGCCGAGAGGCTCACCGAGCACGTTGAGCTTGTTCTCTTCGATAAAGTCCTGGAGTCCCTTCGAGATCACCTCGTTTACGGAC
>ONFK01000232.1:0-3071 GCA_900317065.1 uncultured Bacteroidales bacterium | reverse complement strand
GAGGCTCTCGGGAACCATTCCCTTGCGGAAGCCTTTGAAGTCGGCCGTACGACGGCGGGCTGCGAGTTTCTTGCGTTCGATTTCTGCATAGTCTGCGCTCTCGATTCCGAGAGTGAGTTCGATGTTCAAAGCATCGAGTTGTTTCTTTTCTACTTTCATTTTATGATATTGATAAATTTATTTTTCCTTTTCGGATATGCTATGCGCCCGTGATACATCTGGGCGAGATATGTCTTGAGTGCGGATTTCACGATTCCGAGTTCCTTGACGCTGATCTCGGCCTCCTCGAACTGACCTTCTTCCATCTTGCCGGCTACGATTCCTTCCACGAAGGCGTCGAACGCCTCCGGAGTGTAATCCTTCAGCGAACGGGATGCGGCCTCTATGCTGTCGCACAGCATCAGGATGGTCTGTTCGCGGGTCACGGGCTTCCTGCCGGGATAGCGGAAAAGACCAATTTCTTCGGGAGAGCCTCCGTCTTTAAGGAAGCGGTCGTAGAAGTATCTCACTACGGTGGTGCCGTGGTGGGAGAGTATGAAATCCACGATCACCGACGGAAGACGGTGCTTCTGGGCGAGTTCGGCCCCGTCGGTGATATGTTTGATTATGTCCTGTGCGCTCTGCTGGGGGGACAGGCCGTCGTGATAGCGGAGCACCCCGTCGGCTGCCAGCATCGACTCGTTCTCCACGAAGCACATGGGATTGTTCATCTTGCCTATGTCGTGGTAGAGAGCGCCCGCGCGGACGAGCTGTACGTTGGCGCCGACAGCGCCTGCAACCGCATCTGCCATGTTCATTACCTGCAGGGAATGCTGGAAGGTGCCGGGAGCCTTCTGCTCAAGTTCGTGGAGCAGAGGGTTGGAGGTATCGCAGAGCTCGCTCAGCCTGTATACCGACACCAGATTGAATATCTTCTCGAAGAGATAGGACAGGGGATAACCCGCCACGCAGAGTATAGCGGAGATGAAGAGCAAAAATGCCGTGCGTATGACATTGCCTCCGGCGAGATCGGTAATCCGCAGGCCGAGGAACACCAGGAACATCACTGCGAAGGTGATGATGGCATTGAGGAACTGCCTCCATCCCTTGTTGAAAAGCTTGAAGGTGATCATAGAAATCACCCCTCCTGCAAGGAACACGGTGAAAACGGCCTTCCCTCCTTCTGCATAAAACAGCAGGGGAAGGATGGAAATGCCGTATGTCATGACGACCAGCCTGTCGTCGAAGAAGGCCTCGAGCAACAGGGCGCAGAGCACGAAGGGCACTACGTAAAGATACTCCGGGTGAGTGCGCGGCAGGACGATGGAAATCACCGTGAAAACTGTGAAAATGAGGGTGAGATAGAGATACTTGCCATTGTCACGGAATATGGCCGGGTTGACCAGGCGGATGGCGAAGTAGAGGAAGACAACCAGCAGCAGGGCGATTATAATGTTCCCGGTCCAGAAAAGGAATCCTCCGGCGGAGGTGCCCATGTTTGCATTGTATTCCTTCTCGTAGGATGCGATCATCTGCGCGATTTCGGAAGTGACTATCTCGCCCTGGGAGACAATCAGCTGACCGGCGCTGACATAACCCGAGGTGGGAGACACCGCCATGCTCGCTTCCGGGCTGAGCTGTTCACTTGCAACGCGGTCGTACACAAGATTGGGCACGACCATTTCCGAAGCGGAGACTGCGCGCATCAGAGAATCCACGTTCACCTCCGGCCATTCTGAAGACACGGCGGAGATGAAGGCGCCGCGGGCTTCCGCAAGCCTGGAAATCTCGGCTGCGGGGCGCGCCACCGCACGTTTGTCCCTCTGCACATAGACAAGCTCGGAATTGCCGGGGACGCCGTCGTCACCGACGACACCCCTGTCGTAGACCGACTTCAGCGACGCAACCATGCTGGTGCGAATGAAGGCGAATTCCCCGAGATCGACGCTTTCGGCCGCACGGATGCTGCGGCTGACCACGTCGTCCTGATATTTGTAGTACGGAACGATGTTTTCTGCAGCCTGCCTGCGCTCCTCCAGAAGCTCATCTTCGGTCTTGAGCACAGGGAAATCGATGGGAGCGATCAGGGTTTCATACTTCCACGGAGCGCCCTTGCGGTAGTCGTAGCTCAACTTGGCGCTGCGGGGCAGCACCATCAGGATGACCAGGAAGACGATCAGCAGAGGGAGGAACTTTTTCATTTGAAGGGACTGTTGGCTTCTCTTGCTATGAATTTATAGGTAAGTTTGTCCGTAAGCCGGGGGAAAAGCCTGTGCGCCAGCACGGTAGCCTTGCCCAGGCCGGTTAGGATGCATTCGGACCTGCGTTTGCGCAGAGCCTTCGCCAGACGGGCGGCACACTCTTCGGCGCTCATCAGCTTGCCCTCATCCAGAGGGGTCTCCCCCTGTGCGGAACCGTCGGCGGTAAGCGCCGCATTGCGCACATTGGACGAAGTGTAACCCGGAGCGAACACCAGCACGTTCAGGCCATCCTTGAGATGCTCGATGCGGATGGTGTCGAGGAAACCGCGTATGGCGTATTTCGAAGACGAATATCCGGTGCGGGCGGGGAGGGCGGAATAGCCGGCGATGCTGATTACGCCTGCAACCTGCCCCTTCCTCTCGAGAAGATAAGGAAGGGCGTATTTGGTGCAGTTGACCGTACCCCAGAAGTTGACATCCATAAGGGAATGTATCACCTTGAGATCCAGGTCCTTGAACATCGCACGCATGGACAGCCCCGCATTGTTCACAAGGATGTCGATGCCGCCGAAACGGGCGACGGCAGCCTCTATCAGAGCCTTGCAGTCGGCCTCCGAAGACACATCACACCTGACGCAGAGGACGTTCTCTTCCGGGCCCACGGAAGGGGCGAGTTCCAGAAGGGTTTCCAGCCTGCGGGCGGCCATCACGACCTTGGCCCCGCATCTGCCGAAATGACGCGCCGAAGCCAGCCCTATTCCGGAGCTGGCTCCCGTGACGACGATCACTTTGTCTTTGAAGTATTCAAATTCCTTCACTTCGTTCGGAATGACGGTTGATTATGTTACGGTCATTGCAGCGATGTCGTCGCCGTCATACAGGCCGGCGTCG
>ONFK01000032.1 GCA_900317065.1 uncultured Bacteroidales bacterium | reverse complement strand
AGGAAGTACACAACCGCTACGTGAAGGCGGAAAACGAGAACGACCTGGCTGAGTACAAGCAGATTATCCTCGACTGCGGCATAGTCTGCCCCATTTCCGGCACCAAGAACTGGACCGACGTGCGCCAGTTCAACCTGATGTTCAGCACCCAGTTCGGTTCCACCGGCGAAGGCGCAAACACCGTCTACCTCCGTCCGGAGACCGCCCAGGGCATATTCGTTGACTACATCAACGTGCAGAAGACCGGCCGCATGAAGATTCCTTTCGGCATCGCCCAGATCGGAAAGGCCTTCCGCAACGAGGTCGTCGCCCGCCAGTTCATCTTCCGCATGCGCGAATTCGAGCAGATGGAGATGGAATTCTTCTGCAAGCCCGGCACCGAGATGGAATGGTTCAAGAAGTGGAAAGAAGCCCGCATGAAGTGGCACAGGGCCCTCGGAATGGGAGATGAGAACTATCGCTTCCACGATCACGAGAAGCTCGCCCACTACGCCAACGCCGCAACCGACATCGAGTTCAACTTCCCCTTCGGATTCAAGGAACTCGAAGGAATCCACAGCCGCACCGACTTCGACCTCGGCAACCACCAGAAACTCTCCGGAAAGAAGCTTCAGTACTTCGATCCCGAGACCGGCGAAAGCTACGTCCCCTACTGCGTGGAGACCTCCATCGGCGTCGACCGCATGTTCCTCACCGTGCTCAGCCACTCCTTCAAGCAGGAAACCCTCGAGAACGGAGAGAGCCGCGTGGTGCTCAGCATCCCCGCTCCTCTCGCGCCCGTCAAGGCCGCAGTCCTGCCTCTCGTAAAGAAGGACGGCCTGCCCGAACTCGCACAGAAGGTGATGGATGAACTCAAATACGACTTCAACTGCCAGTACGAAGAGAAGGACAGCATAGGCAAGCGCTACCGCCGTCAGGATGCCATCGGCACCCCGTTCTGCATCACCGTCGACCATCAGAGCCTCGAGGACGGCTGCGTCACCGTTCGCGACCGCGACACTATGGCCCAGGAGCGCGTCAAGATCGAAGACCTCCGCGCCATGATCGACAAGAAAGTCTCGCTCAGCAACCTGCTGCGGAATCTGTAGAATGAGGAAACTGTCCGTACTGTTTATTTCTGCAATATATATCGCAGTCCCTTCCTTTGGAGGAAGTAACTGCGATATATTTATATATGGAGGGACGTCTGCGGGAGTGATTGCAGCGAGGAGTGCGGCATTGCAGGGAAAGACCGTTATTATAGTTGAACCGACCAACCATATTGGAGGCTTGACCACAGGCGGTCTCGGTTATACAGATATAGGAAAGAATCAGGAACTGAAAGGTCTTGCTGCGGAGTTCTATCGCGACATAGGAAAACACTATGGTACAGGTGGGGGTAAGCTGGTGTTCGAACCAAAAGTTGCATCCGGAATCTATGCCGGATATCTGGACGATTCCAGAATAACAGTGCTTAAAAAAACGGGCATAAAAAAACTTGTCAAGTCCGGAAAACGCATCAAGGCAGCCATAGTTTCCGGACTTGATGAAAAAGGAAGATTTACCGGAAGAAACCGGAGAATCAAGGCGAAGGTTTTCATCGATGCCAGCTATGAAGGAGACCTTCTTCCGCTTGCCGGAGTTACTTTCACAATAGGTAGGGAGAACTCTTCCAAGTATGGAGAAAAATGGAATGGATTTCATTTCTCGCGGTATCATCAATTCCCCGATGGAGTCGATCCGTATGTAATTGAAGGCGATCCGCAAAGCGGTTTGCTATGGGGAATATCATCTTCCAATCCTTCACAGGAAGGAGATGGTGACAGCCTTATCCAGGCATACAATCTGCGGGTCTGCCTCACCGACAGCACCGAGAACAAAATCCCCATTACCGAACCGGACAATTACGACGCAACCCGCTACGAACTGCTCGCCAGGCTGATGGCGGCGCAGAAGCCGGATGCTAGATACTTTATCTGGAGCCCCATGCCGGGCCGGAAAACGGACATCAACAATTATGGAGGTTTTTCAACCGACATGATAGGCATGAACTACGACTACATCGGAGCTTCTTATGAGCGCCGCGCCCAGATACTCGATGCACATACCGACTACACGAAAGGCATCTTCTGGTTCATCCTCACCGATCCCCGTGTGCCGGAAAAACTCTCGAAGGAAATCTCCCGCTGGGGATATCCAAAGGATGAATACCCCGAAAACAATCACTGGACCCCGCAGCTTTATGTCCGTGAAGGGCGCAGGATGGTAAGCGATTATGTGGTCACGCAGGCCGACTGCGAAGGGAAGACCAGGGCGGAAGATGGAATCGCGGAAGCGGCTTACATGATGGACTCTCACAACTGCCAGCGAGTCGTCGTAGAAAAGGACGGACGGCGCATGGTAAAGAACGAAGGCGATGTCGAAATCAAGATACCGGGACCTTATCCGATTTCGTACAGGGCCATTGTTCCATCCGCAGACGAATGCTCCAATCTCCTGGTTCCGGTGTGCCTTTCGGCCAGCCATATCGCCTACGGGTCCATCAGGATGGAACCCGTCTTCATGAGTCTCGGCGAGGTTGCGGCCAGGGCTGCGGTCCTGGCAACGAAAAAATCCTGTACTGTGCAGGAAGTGGACTGGCGGAGCGTCAGGCTCTGATTTCCAGAGCCTTGCGCAGATGCTTCAAAGCATGTGTGATATGAGTCTCCACCGTCCTTATGCTCAGGCCGGTCAGATCCGCTATCTGCGGATTGCTCAATCCCTGGAAGCGGCTCATAACAAACACCCGTCGCCTTTGCGGTGGTAATTTTGATATGGCCCTGTTGAGTTTTTCGATGAATTCCGATTTTTCGGCATAATCTTCGTCTTCCCCAGCCAACTCTTTTGAAATCACTACCGCTTCCTCGTGGAACCTCCGGCTCACGCCTTTGTGTTTAGAAAAGTCAAGCACCGCATTTTTCGCCATTTTGAGGAGGTAAGACTCGAAAGACGACACTTTAGACACAAACCTTCTGCGGACCCAGATTTTTACGAAAATATCCTGTGTAAGGTCGCCGGCAACCTCGCCGTCGTGGATGAGAGCCTTGATAAAACCTGCACATTTCCCGGAATAAAGCGTGTACAACGCAGAAAAAGCGTCGTTGTCACCACGCCCGAGACGTTGAAGAATATCTCTGGTTTCATCCATCGGTTATCAGTTTGCGATGCAAATCTAATGTTTTTCACGAAAATATTATTACGTGTTTTGTCGGGGATAATCGTCATATCAGAAATTAAACATTATATTTGTGATGGTTATGACTAAAGAATCAGAGCGCAGGATAAGGCAGATTTGGGATCAGGCGGATCCCCTTGAGAGTTCTGCCCTGCCCAGCGCTTCCGCTGTCCTGTCCAAAGGTCTTTCCCGGGAAAAAACCGTCCGTCGGCGCATTGTTGCAGCCATGTCTTCTGCGGCTGTACTGCTGGCGGTGATCACCGGCTATTTCTCGTTCTCCGGAAGGCAGTCCTCCGTAACCCTGCTTGCAGAAGGAGACAAGGCTCAATATACCCTTCCGGACGGCACCAACGTGTGGCTGAACAAGAACTCCAGACTTGAATACGGGAGTTCTTTCGAATCCGGAAAACGCACGGTCAAACTCTTGGGCGAAGCCTTCTTCGACGTGGCCAAGGACGCCTTGCACCCCTTTGCGGTGGAAACGGGCGCCATGACGATCAAGGTCCTCGGAACCCGGTTCACAGTCTCGGCATACGAAAATGAAAACCAGTCCGCCTGGCTGGAAGAGGGAAAGATTGAAGTCAACGGCCGAAATCTCGAAAACACCGAACTTCATCCCGACCAAAGCATACATTTCGACGGGAGCGGCTGGAAAGTCTCCGATACACCTGCGTCATGCCATACATCGTGGATATCAGACAGACTCACGATGGAAAACATGCCGCTCGACGAAGTGGTATCATCCCTTGAACACTGGTTCAACGTCGGACTGTCCCTCAAAGACCCTGCAAAGGCCCACGGCATCAAACTCTCGATGACCGTGAGGGGAGAGTCTCTCGCAACCATACTCGAAACCATCAGCCTCCTTTCTGGCGAAACCGTCTCCATCAGGTAAGAATAAACGTAGTATTCTGCTATGCGTTGGAGTCGGATTATCATCTTGACGATAGTATTGTCGTGCATTCAGGCGTTCAATCACACGCTTGAAGCGCAGAAACTCACACTCGACCTTGAGAATGTGAGCGTGCTGGAACTGTTCCGCAACATCGAAAAAGAGACCGGCCTCGCATTCTTCTACAGCAACAACGAAGTGGATGTCACCCGGACCGTGACGGTCAAGGTAAAGGACACTCAACTGGTCGAAATCCTCGGCATCGTGTTCCCCGAGATGAGGTGCCTGATCCTCGAAGAAAGGATAGTTCTGATTCCGGAAAGACGGCAGACGCATCCCGACACCGCCGATGCCGACACCCCGGGACTCCTGCCGCCCGGAGACACCTCGCGGCTGCGAACTCCCCGTCCGATCTACAATATACTTAAGGAGGCCATAGTGGTAGGATATGGCATCCAGCAGAAAAAGAATGTTACCGGCGCGGTATCTGTTCTGGACGAAAAGGACATCAAGGATCGCCCCGTGGCGGGAATAGGACAGGTAATGCAGGGGATGGTGTCCAACTTGAACATACTTCAGGAATCCGGCCAGCCGGGAGCCGTTTCCCTGTTCAATATCCGCGGAACGACGTCTTTGAACGGCGGCGATCCCCTGATTCTTGTGGACGGGGTTGAGACCGACCCTATGAGCGTCAACCCGTCGGACATAGAATCTATCACCATCCTCAAGGACGCTTCCTCCGCAGCCATCTACGGAGTCCGGGGAGCGTTCGGAGTCATTCTTGTCACAACCCGTACCGGGCAGCACGACCGTCCGCCCAAGGTCTCCCTGAACACCAGGTTCTCCCTTTCTGCAAACACAGTCTCCACCAACTTTGAAACAAGGGGTTACGATGCTGCTAAACTAGCGGACAGATTCATGCTGAACTCCGTTTCGGGCATACCATATACCAAGTATACCGATGCGGATTACCAGCGCCTTTACGAACGCAGGGGTGACAATAAGCCGGTTGCGGAGCGTCCGTGGATGGTGACGGAGAACCGCGACGGCGTCCCTTCGTACATCTACCTCGGCAACTTCGACTGGTACAGGTATCTTTACAACGAATCCCGGCCTACGCAGGATTACAACATAGAAATCTCCGGAGGCTCGCAGAAAGTCTCCTACAACTCCTACAAGCTCAGCGGACGCTTCTACAACCAGCAGGGAATCCAGCGCATGGGCCCCGACCGCTTCCGTTCCTACACGCTCTCAAGCAAGGTGCAGATGCAGTTGAGGGACTGGCTGAGCATTGGTTACAGCTCCCGGTTCTATTCGTCGGGATATAACTATCTCGGCCTCGAGTCCCAGTATATAAACTTCTACAGGCCCACCATACACGCCCTGCCCTCCTTCCTGCCGGTAAATCCAGACGGGACGGCGGTGTCGCACACGGTACTCACCAACTCTTCCGCCCATTTCATAATGTCCGGCTACAACTCCATGATGCGCAGCGGAAACACCGGCGGAACAAATACCGACGAGCAGACCTACAACACCATCGACATGACCGCCGACCTGCTCCCCGGTTTATCGCTGAAGGCATCCTACACCTACCACTCCTCCTACCTGCAGAAACTGTTCAGGAGCGCTCCCGCCCCCTACTCCATGTACCCCGGCGAAACCGCCTACGAACCCGCAAACGCCTACGAGGATTATCTTTCGCAGAGAGACACGCGCATCAGGAGGAACTTCTTCGATGTCTTCCTCACCTGGGAGAAGACCTTCACCGGAAGGCACCATCTGACCGCCGTCGGCGGAGGGTCATACGAAGACTGGACGAGCAAGCAGCTGTTCGTGCAGCGGAAGGACCTTCTGTCTGAGACGCTGTCGGATTTCAACCTCGCCACGGGAGAGATCAAGCGACTCAACGGCGGAGTGCGGGAATACGCGCTTGCCGGCCTTTTCTACAGGGTTTCATACGACTGGAAAGGAAAATACCTGCTGGAATTCAACGGCCGCTTCGACGGCTCTTCCCGCTTCCCCAAGGGCAACAAATGGGGTTTGTTCCCTTCCGTTTCGGGAGGATGGAGGATTATCCCCCAACTTAAGCTCAGGGCATCCTACGGGTCGCTGGGCAACCAGTCCATCAACGAATATGCTTACTGGCAGACCATTCGCACCGGCGATGTCATGCGATACTCCTTCGACGGGCAGACACTTGGCAGATTCGCGGTAGTGGACGACCCTGTGGAAACCGGAACCTGGGAGAAGATACTGACCACCAACGTCGGCGCCGACCTCTCTCTGCTCAACTCCCGCCTGAGCATAGCGGCCGACGCTTACGTGAGGAACGCCATCGGCATACTCACTTCCGGAACCGCCCTGCCCTCGTTCTATGGTGCGACCGAACCCCTGGTGAACGCCCACGACATCCGCACCAACGGATGTGAACTGACCGTAACATGGAACGACAGCGCCAAGTTCAGGGGCCGGAACCTGAATTACGGGATAACCGCCGTGCTGTCGGACTACCTCTCCACTTATGTCCGGTGCGACAACCCTTCCGGCCTCCTCTCCGAACCTTACCCCGGCCGCAGGCTCGGCGAGATTTGGGGCTACGAGGTCGACGGACTTTTCCGCAACGACGACGAAGCGGCCGCCTATGCCGCCAAAGTCGACCTTTCGCAGATAAGTCCTGGCTACTTCTCTTCTTTCAACGAAGCTTCGCGCGGAGTGAGAGGCGGGGACATGAAATATATAGACCTTGACGGCGACGGAATCATAACCTCAGGCAAGAACACCCTCGACGACCCGGGCGACCAGAAGGTGATAGGCAACAGCCTGCCCCGCTGGCAGTACGGACTCCGTGGGAACGTGTCGTGGAACGGATGGACGCTTCAGCTGTTTTTCCAAGGCATCGGGCACATGGACTGGTATCCCGGACACGAAAACATGCGCTTCTGGGGCCCTTATTCAAGGCCTTACGCATCGTTTGTCCCTCGTGGTTTCATGAATGACGTATGGGATGAAGACAATACCGGGGCCTACTTCCCGCGGCCGCGCGGATACGCCGCCCTCACTGCATCCAACGGTTCGCTCTACTACATCAATTCCAGATACCTGCAGAATCTTGCGTATCTGCGTCTCAAAAACATTTCTCTAGCCTACAACATTCCGTCCGGGGCAATCGCGAAGGCCGGCCTTTCGGAAGCGCGGATATGCTTCAGCGGAGAGAATGTGTTTACCTGGAGTGCTGTTCACGGCAATTATGTCGATCCTGAGCAGATTTCGGCGAACAGCGACCGTAACGGCAACACCTACCCGTGGTACAGGGTCTTCTCCATCGGAATCAGCTTGACCTTCTGACGCTATGACAAAGAAATTAATTCTGATTCTCTGCACGGCCCTGACATTATCCTGCTCAGGTTTTCTGGTGAAGGAACCCGAAGATGCCCTCGCGGTTGAGGATTTCTTCAAGGATGAGACCCAGTGCCGTCTCTATACTAACAGGTTCTACCGCATTCTTCCGTCCGGATCGGCGATATTCGACGAGGGGGCCGATATTATTATCAAGAGCACTCTCGCTCCAGAACTCCGCGGTGCCCGATTCGTGTCGTCCAAAGACAGAAACTGGACCTGGGATGCCCTGCGCGAAATCAATTTCTTCCTTGAGAATATCTGGCGTTGCGACGATGCCCGGGTGCGTGCCGAATACTCCGGCCTCGCCCGTTTCTTCCGCGCCTGGTTCTACTATGACAAAGTGCGCAGATTTGGCGACGTGCCCTGGTTTGACCATACCCTCAACGCCTCAGACATTACCCTTTACAAGGAGAGGGACAGCCGCAGTTTTGTAATGGCGAACGTGCTTGCCGACATCGACGACGCCATAGCCAACCTGCCTGCGGATCATGAGAAATATAGGGTTACGCGCTGGACTGCACTTGCACTGAAGAGCCGCATCTTCCTGTTTGAGGGCACTTACCGCAAGTATCATGGCTTCGAAAACTGGGATTCCTGCCTAAGAGAGTGTGTATCTGCCTGCAGCGAACTTATAGCGGATGGCGGATACTCCCTCTATACGGAAGGCGACACTCCCTACCGTGACCTTTTCCTCAGCAAAAGTGCCATAGGCCAGGAGGTGATTCTCGCCCAGGCTTACGGAATATCGATGGGCCTCACCCATAACGCAAACGACTACTTCACATCCACGACGATGGGACGTTCGGGCCTCCTTAAAGACGTCGTGGACATGTACCTGATGACCGACGGCTCACGTTTCACCGACAAGGAAAACTTCGACAACCTCGACTTCATGCAGGAATGCCAGGGGCGCGATCCGAGGCTGGCCCAGACAATCCGTACCCCCGGATATACCCGCGTGGGAAGCCAGTCATGGGTCGCCCCCGACATGAACGCTACCCTGACAGGCTATCAGATAGTGAAGTATGTGGGAGAACCCCGCTACGACATCTCAAACACTTCCGAAAACGACCTGCCCATCTTCCGCTTGGCGGAGGTGTACCTGAACTACGCCGAGGCGAAGGCGGAGCTCGGAACCCTGACGCAGGACGACCTTGACAAGACGGTCTGCCTGCTCCGCAGCAGGGTCGGCATGCCTCCTCTCGACATGGCCGCCGCCAACGCCTCCCCCGATCCTTTCCTATGCGATCCTGTGACGGGATATAGGAACGTGCAGGGCCCCGACAGGGGGGTGATACTCGAAATCCGCAGGGAGCGCACCATAGAACTTATCTGCGAAGGATTCAGATACTGGGACATCATGCGCTGGAAAGAGGGAAAGCGTTTCGACAGGCCCTTCCTCGGGATGTATTTCCCCGGCCCCGGCACCTATGACCTCGACGGAAGCGGAAGCGACGACTTCTGCATCTACCTCGGCGATTCCCCTGCCGTGGAGAGCGGCGTCGCGTATTCCAACATAGCCGACCTGGCGCTCACCAGGGGCATGAGCGGGAACATAGTGCGCTTTGGCAACATCCCCCGCAACTGGCGTGAAGACAGGGACTACCTCTATCCGATACCTACCGATGACATAGTGCTCACAGGAGGAGCAATAGTACAAAACCCCAACTGGGATGAATAAAAAAGACGATATGACAATCAGAAAAACATTCTTATTCCTCTGCCTTTCCGCCGTGCTGCTCTTTTCGTGCAGCAAACCGGAAAATGGAGGTGAAGACAATCCGGAGGAGCCCGGGACCCCCGTTCAGCAGGCAGGGATAAAGCCCGGCGACCCTATCCGGACAGTGGACGGAAAAGTAAGGTTCTATCTTGATTTCAAGGAGGATGGAATCTTCCGTACCCTCGGAGTGAAGGCTGATCTTACAAAAGACCACACCCTGACAGTAGGCGGAAAAGAGTACGATGTGACTTCGGACGAAGAAGGCAGGTCCTTTGCAGAAGTGGCCGTCAATCCTGCGGCGCTCTACAACGCTTCCGTGGTTTCCGGTGCTTCGCAAACCTATTACGGCTCATCTCCATACATAGGTCTGATACTGCCCCCGGGCCAATTCCAAAGTTCGGCGAAGGACGACGCCGCGTCCATGCCCCTGTTCGCATCCTACAACGTCGCGAACGGGAACGTGCTGTATCTGTCGCCGGGGTGCGGCATGCTTTCGCTGGATATCGGCGGCGCTTCCAAACTCGTTTCGGTGAAAGCCGTGAACCCAGCCGGGGCTTTTCTGTCCGGATCCGGGAATTACATGATATCCAAGCAGGCCAACAACATAAGCAAGGGCTTCCCGTGGGTCAGCCTGAACTGCACGGGATCTAACGATGGCAAATACAATATTCTGGTCGCCGCCGGAGACTATCCCCAGGGGCTTGACGTCACGGTTTCGGATGCCGCGCACCGCATGCAGACACTGCATCTGGACCTGACTTCCCTGCAGGCGGACCAGGTGTTTTCGCAGAGTTTCGACTGGCAGCCCGAAGAAGATGTAATCTTTTATGAAGGATTCGACAACTGCGTATGGGGAGGAGATGTGGTAAGCGGAAGCAACGGAGTAGGATTCGCTCCGGTTGACAAGGATCCCGGAACTGATGCCGACGCCACCCTCAGGGGCAACGAACGCGCCCTTGCGACCGTCCCCTACAACCAGCCCGGAACAGGATATATCCAGCCTGCGGTATTCATGGATGTGAGCGGGAGGACGGTCGAGCAGGCCCACAAGATGAGTTCCGCCTATGTTGCAAGCCGCAATTTCGGAGGCTACAGATTCCTTTACAGATGTCAAGAGCATCCCGGATATGTAGCGCTCGGGACGGGAGACGAATACCGGGGTATCTGGCAGACGGTTCCTTTGAAAAATGAAATAGGCGGACTGTGCGATCTCTCGTTCAGCTTCGATTTCGTGCTTGCTCCCGGATTCAAGGATCTTCTCAATGTCAAGGTCGTGAACGGAGGATTCGTGGAATCCGTGCAGGTTGACGGAGAGCATCTGGAGAACTTTGGCCAGGGGACAGGATATATAGGAGTTACGCATACCATCAACCTTGCTCCGGCCAGGTACGCAACGGGTTCCATGGCATCGAAGAAGACCTGGCATCACGCAGAGATCAAGATACGGAACGCGAACGATGCGACCTACTTCAGCGTGACGACCGCGGACGATGGCAAGGGAGTGCACGGATTCTGGCTCGACAACCTGCTGGTCCGCAGGACGAAGGACCGCAGGACGCGCGACAACGGAACCTTCCGGGTGCTGTACTGGAACATTCAGGACGGAATGTGGGCCGACCAGTACAACAACTACGACAATTTCGTTGCGTGGATCAAGCGTTACAGCCCGGACGTCTGTGTCTGGTGCGAAGCAAGATCCATCTTCAACGCTGCCGGCACCTACCTCACGAAGGCCGAAAAAGCCACCATGTTGACCAACGCATGGCCCTCGCTTTACCCGCGATACAACCACAGTTACTATGCTCTCGGAGGAGACCGCAACAACTACCCCCAGGCGATAACTTCGCGCTACAGCATCACCACGCTCAAGAGAATCACCGATACCGACGAAGCCGGCCGTCCGGTCGTGAGCGGTGCGGGACTCTTCCGCATCAACGTGGCCGGAGAGGATATTTACATAGTGACCCTGCACCCCTATGCACAGGCCTATGCGGCCGATGTGCCGGTAGACGAGAGGGACGCTTCGGCAGCGGCGCACGGCGGAGATTACTACCGCGAGCACGAGGTGAAATATGTGATTTCCCAGACCATCAACAATCCGGAATACGCCGGGGTCAAAAACTGGATAATGATGGGAGACTTCAACTCCCAGTCGCCCAACGACGATTTCTACTACAAGCTCGGCGCGTCCACTACCAAGTATCTGGCCCAGAAGCAGATACTCGACAATACGGAATACAGGGACATAATTGCGGAGCAGTACCCCGGAGCCTTCATGACATCCACCTGCTCCGCCACCAGCCGCGTCGACTACATGTTCGCTTCGGAGCAGATGTACGGACGTGTGGCGAATGCCGTGATACTCACTGATTCCTGGGCCGATCCCTACCAGGTCGACGGTGTCGCCGGATATCTGTGTTACCCGTCGGATCACCGCCCCGTGATGGTGGACTTCAGAATGAAATAATCAACGTATGACTATGAATATGCACTTATTGAAATTCCTCCTTCCCGTTCCGTTCGCGCTGCTGCTGCAGTCGTGCGGCGACAAGGATTCCAACGCCGTGCGGAGCGAGATCATGGAGGTATGGAGTTCGGAGGCCTGCGACGACGAGGCCCCGCTCGACAAATTCTGCGTGAGCGTCAAGGCCGGCACGCAGGATTTCTATGTACGCACCAACGTGTCGGATTTCAAGGCCTTCTGGCAGGATGCCGCCCCGCGCCCCTGGGCTGAAGTTACGGCCTGCGAAGAGGTCTCCGACGGCTTGTTCAAGGTGAGCCTTGCTTACTCCGACAGGGCAGAATACCCGCTTTATTCCAGGCGGGGCGGGACGCTCTCGATAGTCAAACCAGAGGCCTCCCTGGGAGTTTTCCTGCCCGTATATCAAGGCGCATACGAGAGAGTCGGAAGCCGCTTCGACGAACTTGTCTACGGTTCGGAGAGCCCTTATGAGACTGCCGGTGAGACCGAGATATCTTCCTGGACTACCCAGCTCAAGGGGCTTGGCTTCACATCCGCACCGGTAAGCCCCGACACTCTCTCCCGCTGCTATGGAAAAGCCGGACTTGTGAAACTCGGCGACGATGAAGGCCATCGCGGATGCATCTATACCCCTTACGACGAGGGTTTCAGGAGCGATTCCCTGCTGATGCTGACCTTTGATGCGGCGGCATGGAAATCAGCCGACGGCACGCAGAAAGACCAGAACAGATTCACGGTGGAAGTGCTTGACGGAGGGTATCTCCGGGATGACGTCGCCGCCGCGAAGACCGTGCTGCAGCTGGAGGCTCCATACATAGGCGAAGAAGGCCATTACATGGTATTCGTGGCAGGGACCGAGAACAATCCCCTCACGACCCGGACGCGATTCCGCATCTGCTCCGGAACGGAAGACGGCAGCGGCAACGCCCGCCTGTACGTCGACAACATTTCCGTGGTACGCCTGATTGACGGTTTCGACGAAGACCTCTTCGCCGCCAACGGCGGAAGCGGCCGGAACAGGTTTTACTCTGAATAAAAGGATTGGACATGAATAAGATGAGAAAAACAATTACTGCGCTGCTGGTGTTCGCGCTCACCGCATGGTCTGCCGCGGCACAGCATCAGCTGAGCGGCGTGGTGACCGATACCGATGGCATGCCCCTGCCTGCGGCGACGGTGATGGTAAAGGGCAGTTCCAACGGCGTGTTGACCGACATGGACGGAAAATACACCATCACTGCTGCGGAATCCGCCGTACTGGTCGCAGACTACATGGGATATGTACCCCAAGAAATAAAGGTGGGCAGGCAGACCGTAATCAACTTCACCCTGGCCGAAGACAAGAACGTACTCGAGGACGTGGTTGTAATCGCATACGGCACCGCGAAGAAAACCGACCTTACCGGTTCGGTGGCGAACGTAAAGATGGAAGATGTCAAGAGCACCCCGGTCCTCTCCATCGACAACGCCCTTCAGGGCAGGATTGCCGGCGCCGACTTCATGTCAACCGACGGCGCTCCGGGTTCGACCACCACTATCCGAATCCGCGGAACCCGTTCCATCTCCGCTTCGAATGAACCTCTGATAGTGGTCGACGGCATAATCGATGCCATCAACGACCTCAACGACATCAACTCCGACGACATCGCGAGCATTTCCGTGCTGAAGGACGCTTCCTCCACCGCAATCTACGGATCCCGCGGAGCCAACGGTGTCATTATCATAACGACCAAGAGCGGTTCGAATTCGGGCGACAAGCCCAGGATTTCGTTCAAGGCCGATTTCGGAGTCAGCCGTCTGCCTAAGTCGCTGGATCTGATGAACGCTTCGGAATTCGCCCTCTACCGCAACGACTATGCTTACTTCGGGAAAGACCCTTCCCACTCTTCGGTCGGGGCCGGCACACCCTTGTCACAATCCGTTTACAAGGATCCCCTCAGCCTCGGAGAAGGCACCGACTGGATCAAGGAAATCACCCGTACCGCAATCGTCCAGAATTACGCCCTGTCCGTTATGGGAGGAGACCAGAAACACGACTACTACGTGTCGCTCTCCTATAACGACACAGAGGGTATCATCCAGGACAGCGGCCAGAAGCGTTTCACCGGCCGCATAAAACTCGACCGCCAGCTGTTCTCCATCCTCAAAGTAGGCTACAACGGCTCCTATACCTTCCGCCATACCGACGAAACGAAGGCTTCCATAGGTGGAACTTCGTGGTGGAATTCAGCACAGTACCTGTCGCCGATGATCAAGGTGACCGACATCGAGAACCCTCTCTACAACCTGGGCCAGCGCATCAACACTCCTCGCGTGCTGATAGACCTCAACACCCATTATACTGAGAGGAATTCGATAAACAACTCGTTCGAGGCCGAGCTCACGCCGGTGAAGAACCTGCACGTCAAGAGCATCTTCTCGTACTATCTGTACTTCAGTTCCGGGTATCGCTATATCCCCGGGAATCTCCCCGCAAAGACTGCGGACGAGGGAGGACAGGCCACCCGTACCGAAAACCACAGCAATTCCATGTCGTCGGAAACCACGGCCCGCTACGAATACAAGAGCGGCAGGCACAGCCTGGTTCCGCTGGTCGGTTTTTCCGTATACAATTCCGACACCGACAACTTCTCCCTTACCGGAAAGGGATATATGGACGACCAGATACTCTGGAACAACATGAATGCGGTGGTCGACAAGAACACCTACAGCGCGTCCACTTCCACGACCGGAAAAGCCAAGATGTCGGCTTTCGCCAGGATGGACTACAACTACGACTCCCGTTACTATCTGACCGCCACCATGCGTTATGATGGCGCTTCGAACTTCGCTGCCGACCGCAAATGGGCGCCGTTCCCCTCCGCCGCATTCAGGTGGAACATTTCCAACGAGGAGTTCCTCAAGGGAGCACGCTGGGCAGACAACCTGTCCCTGCGTCTCAGCGCCGGAAAGACAGGCAACGACGCCATCAGCGCTTTCCGTTCGCTCGCGGCGCTTTCGAGCACGACCGACGGATATCTGTTCAACAACAGTCAGCCTGTCGCATTTTACCGCAGCCGTCTCGCCCAGCCAGAACTGAGCTGGGAGAAGACGGCATCCTACAACGCCGCTATTGACTGGTCGGGATGGAACGGGCGCTTCAGCCTGACGGCGGAGGCATATTCTTCGATTACCACCGACCTGCTGCTGTCGGTCCAGGTGGCGAACCAGACAGGTTATTCATCGCACCTGATGAACCTCGGACGCATCTCCAACAAGGGTGTTGAACTCTCCTTCGACAGCATGAACCTGGCCCGCAGGAACTTCCAGTGGACCACCTCGTTCACTATCTCGCACAACTGCCAGCGCGTCGAAGATGTGGGGACCGAGGAATTCGTGTCGGCGATGAACTCCCCCGGCAACAACCCCTACATGATCTATGGTTATGTGAAAGGATATCCGCTGAACTCCCTGTGGGGATTCCAGTATGCCGGTGTCTGGAAGAGCGACGAGGAGAGGGAAAGGAACAAGGTGACAAGGACCTACGTGAGCACCACCGCGAACTGGGACGACGGTACCCCCCGTTACTACGACACCAACCATGACGGCGTGCTCAATCAGGACGACCTTGTCTATCAGGGCAATGCTGACCCGTATATCTACGGAGGACTCCAGAACACCTTCTACTACAAGAACCTGAAACTCGGAGTGTACTTCGCATATTCGCTGGGCGGAAAGATCTACAACTACGCCGAGTTCTACCAGGCCGGAGGCATGTACACCAACCAGTACCGTTACATGCTCAACGCCTGGCATCCCGAGCGCAACCCGGAATCCAACATTCCGAGGGCCTGCTACACCGACGTTTCCATCCCGAGCGACTTCATGATCCACGATGCCTCCTATCTGCGTCTCAAGACCGTGAGCGTCGGGTATACCCTGGATCTCAGCAAGACCCGTTCCGGCTTGCGCGATGCAACCTTCACCCTTTCCGGAGAGAACCTTTATCTCTGGAAATACTACAACGGATTCGACCCCGACGTTTCGAGCGAAGGAAGTTCTTCGACCCTGCGCCGTGTCGACCTCGGAGCCTATCCGAAGGCACGTACCATCACTTTCAGCGTTCAAGTAAGATATTAGAATCATGAAGACATACAGAATAATTTTGGCAATCTTCTGCGCGGCGGCTTTTTCGGCCTGCTCGCTGGACGAGGAATCGACATCTGCGGTGAGTACGCCCGAAAACTTCTTCCGCAGTTATCAGGAGTGCCAGTCGGTGGTGAACGGCTGCTACATCCCGCTGAAATCGATATACGTTTACAACTACTTCCTTGCTACCGAATGCGTTACGGATGTCATCTGGTGCGCCTCGGGTACGCTCGACGCGCAGCTCGACATCAGCCCCGTCAAACCCCGTTTCGGAGCCAACGTATGGCAGCAGGGATATCTCGGAGTGCAGCGCTGCAACTTCGCGGTGAAAGGCATCGGGGAAAGCACCGTCCTTACCGACGCCCAGCGCAACGAACTGCTGTGCGAGGTCAAGGCCCTGCGCGGCTTCTACTACTGGACCCTCACCAGTTTCTTCGGCGACGTGCCCTTCTACTTCGACGACGTGACCGACGACGAGGTGCTGGAGCGCATAGCGGTGCTTCCGAGAATGAGTGCGGCGGAGACCCGCGACAAGGTCATCGCCGACCT
>ONFK01000020.1 GCA_900317065.1 uncultured Bacteroidales bacterium | reverse complement strand
CTCTGCCAAAGCATTACCGACGACGATGGCGAGCACGAAGAGCACGACGAATGCAGGGATGAATTTCTTGAGTTTCTCTCCCTGGAGCTTCACGCCGGCTCCGAACAGAACTGCGAGTACGCAGAAGGTGCGGAGGAGCTTGATCCAGAATTTGCCGTTTATCTGTGCTGCAAGGGATTTCTTTTCCGCAACGTTCTCCCAGAGATGCCAGGTGCTGAACTTGAGAGCGGAGAAGTCGAATGCCTGGGTAAGGACTGCCACTGCAGCGATTGCAATGACGATGAATCCGAGCCAGCAGGCGAGCCAGTCCTCTGTTTTCCAGAGCTTGGACAGGTTGGAATTAGTACTCATATCGATAGATTTTAGTATTTCCGTAATATTTAAAACTCGCAAATATACATATTTTTACAAAATCACTTTCACCCTGAATCCAAGCGAGGTGGGTTCCTCAACAATCTCCCGGGAGTTCTCGCGTATCTGGGAAAGGTCCATCTCCGGAGTCAACGGGGAATGGTCGAGATCCTTTATCATGAAATCTACCGAAGTTACGCCCTTTACCTCGCCGTAGGAGAGGCGGACGGTCACGTTCGGGTAGGCCGCGAGCTCGCGGAGCATCTCCCTGGATACCACCGAGGCGGGCTCGGAGTACTGCGGGATGCCGTACTTGAGACAGAACCGGCCCATCTCCGTGCCCATCTCGTAGGGATCGAAGCCCTCGTCGGAGGCATCTACCTCGAACACCTGCTTGTGGATGCGCTGCACAAAGGCCTTGGTTGCGCTCCTGCGGGGGTGCTCGAAGATCTGTTCGGGAGTGCCGTCCTCGTAAAGTACGCCCTCGTTCATGAAGAAGATGCGGGTGCTGACGTCGCGGGCGAACTTCATCTCGTGGGTGACGATGAGCATGGTCATACCCTCCTTCGCGAGCTGGCGGATGACGCTCAGCACTTCTCCCACCATCGTGGGATCGAGGGCGGAGGTTGGCTCGTCGAAGAGGATGGCCTTCGGTTTCATCGCGAGCGCCCTGGCGATGGCAACGCGCTGCTTCTGCCCTCCGGAAAGCATCTCCGGATTCACCGAGGCCTTGCTTGCCATACCCACCTTCCTGAGCAGTTCGAGGGCCTCTTCGCGAGCCTGATCTTCCGGAATGCCAAGGAGTTTTACGGGCGCGAAGGTCACATTCTCCAGCACGCTGAGATGCGGGAAGAGATTGAAACTCTGGAACACCATTCCCATCTTCCGCCGCAGCTGTTCGAGCGGATAGCCCTTCTCGAGAATGTTCCTTCCCTCGAAAAGAATCTCTCCGCCGGTGGGCGGGTCGAGCAGGTTCAGGGCGCGGAGCATGGTGCTCTTGCCGGTGCCGGACGGGCCGATGATGCTCACTACCTCGCCGGGCTGTATGTCGAAGTTCACATCCTTGAGCGGCGTGATGGTGCTGCCGTCGGGATTGGTGAAGGTCTTTTTCAGATGTCTTACGCTGATCATATTATTTCTTGAGCAAAGCCAGATTCAACAAACGCCTCAGCAGCCATGCGAGGACGAAATAGAGTACCGTCACTGCAAGCAGCGGCATGACGGCTTCGAAAGTGCGGCTTCGCAGCAGGTCGCTCGCCCGGGTGATATCCATCACGGCGATATAACCTACTATGGAGGTGCCTTTGAGCAGGGAGATGCAGTGGCCCTCGTAGGGAGCGAGTCCGTTTTTCAGGGCCTGGGGGAAGATTATCCAGCGGAAAGTCTGCACGGGAGTGAATCCAAGGGCATTGCCCGCTTCCCATTGGCCTTTCTGCACCGAGGCGATGGAAGAGGCGAACACGTTTCCGGCGGATGCCGCGAAATTGAGCGCGAAGGTGATCACCGCCACCCATACGGCCGAGATGCCGGCCCCCGCAAACACCACGTAGAACATTATGAGCAGGAGCACCAGGATCGGGATGCCCTGCATCAGATAGTCGTAGACTCCCGCGGCGCTGCGCATCCATCTGCGGCGGCTCATGGCAAGGAAGCAGTACCCTACACCCAGCAGGGTGCCGAGCAGAATTGCCAGGAGCGTGATTTCCATTGTAACCAGCAGCCCGTCGGTCAGGAGTTTCCAGCGCTTTTCCACCAGGAAGTTCGACTTGAACGACTTCTTTATCCAAGAGAAGAAGCCTCCTTCCGAAACGGCGGATTCATCCTTCACGAAAAAGGCCGGGTGGCAGATATAGTAAGGGTCGGAGAAAGCGACGTAAGCACGCCGTTCTTCCGTTGCGAAGATACTGCCTCCCATTGCATCCAGCTGACCGGTCTGGAGGCCCATTATGGCCGATGCCACGGCCAGATAATTAATTTCCACTTTTCTGCCTGCCCATGCGCAGAAGCGTTTCATGAGATCGGGGTCCAGTCCGGTCCATTCACCGTCCTTTATATAGCCGATCGGGGCGGTGCTGACAGCCACGGAGAAGCGTATGGGCTTTTCATTCTTGATTTCGGCTGCTTCGGGGTAGGGTACCGGCGGACCGCCGTGCAGCCAGTAATCTACAATCGCGTCAAGGGTGCCGTCGGCCTTCATCATGGTCAGGAATTCGTTGAATTCAGGCAGGATATCCGTGTCTCCTTTAGGGAAGGCTATCGCGCATGCAAATTCGTCCTTCCCCTTGAAGGCGACCTTGAGGCCGAGTTCTTTGAGACTCTCGTCGGTAAGGACAGTTTCATCGCAGACGAAGACCTCGGCGATGCCCTGGCGGACCGCCTGGATCGCATCGGCTTCGGAATTCATGAGCATCGTGGTCAAACCTTCGATATTCGAATACTTTCCGTCGTAGCACGAACCGGCCATTGTCGTGAGTACATGGCCCGGAAGATCGGCCTCGCAGGTGAGTTCAGGAGTTTTACCCTGCCCTCCGCCGCAGGAAATCAATGCCGACAGACATATCGGCACAAGGATCTGGTTCAGGTGTAATGTTTTCAACTGTTGAACGATTTAGGCTTCAAATATAGGAAAAATCTATAAAACCGTGTCTGAACCTCTCGGGGCAGGGACACAGCTTCTGCTTTTTGCCGTGCCACGAGCACCTGCCGGGCTTCGGTCTTATCAACTGCAATGTCCTCAATCCCTGAAATCCCGTGCCCGAAAAGTGGCTTTTTGGGCACGGAAGGGGAAAATTTAAGGGCTTGGTGCCCGTTTTGGCAGGTTTTGGGCACGGGGGCAATGCTGCGGAGCGCCTGTACGACCCCGCCCTCGGCCGCTTCTACAGATCCACCCCGAAGACGGCTTCGAACCCGCTCTTGGAAGGGTCGGTGAAGTTGTAGATTCCGCGGATGCCGATGTAGGTGTCGTAGGGCACCCAAAGGAAGTTGGAGAAGCGTGCGCGCAAGGTGGCTCCAGCATAGAAATCCTGAACGGAATCCTTCTTGGTGCCTATCAGTTCCTCGTAAGACGAGAATTCCGCTCCTCCGTGCAGCAAGGCCTCGAAGTTCCTCAGATACAGATAGGGGCTCAGCCCGCTCCAGTCCAATGCGAGGAAGGGGAAGGCATAATCGGCACTGAGCGAATACTGCTGCGCTTTTTTCCAGTCTCCTTCCCACCCGTAATTGCTGCGGCCTTCAGCGGCAAGCCTCAGGCCGTGGGTGCTCATAAGGCCCGGAATATAACCGTAAACCTTTGCATAATAGTAGCCCGGGGTGTTGCTCTGCAGATTGTGCGTGCGGGTGAAGCCCGCCTCCGCTCCAATGCCGAAGCGGGGGAATATCCCCGACTCGGCGACAGGTCTGCTTACATAGCCGCGCAGACTGAACTTGCTGAGCAGCAACCAGTTGTGAGGTATAATCCTGATTACTACCGTGTTGGTCAACTGCTTAACATCCAGGGAGGAATACTGATCGTTCGACCACGACACCCTGTACGCTGGGATGATACCCGCTTTCCAGCCCCCTCCGCTCAGATTGAAAGGTAGGGAGATGCCTGCGGAAAGATTCAGGAAAGGCTTGTCCCTGATGGAATACTTTTCCGGGAACTGCATGCCTTTTTCGGTGGAAACGCGGGTGTAGTCCAGCCGGTGGACATTCCTTTCGTTGTAGTCGCCCCGGAACTCGATTATCGGCCCCCAGCCTGTCCACACATACTGAGCGTGTAGCGATGGCCGGAACTCGGTCGGCAGTCCCAGTTCGCCCTCAGCGAGGGTATAGCCCGTGCCGAGGGTGTCTTTCGTCGCCATCAGACCAACGCCGATGGATCCCCAGGCGGTGCCGAGTTCGTTCTGGAACATGGCTGTGGCGCCCAGGCTTCCATCCGAATAAGTGCTCTCCAGAGAGAGTCTCTCGACCGGATCGTACTCCACGTACATGGGTGCCCAGGAGTGCAGGCGGAAGGGCTGCAGCAGCTTGGAATAGGGTTTTCCCTCCGAAATCGGCCCGTCGTAGGGTCCGGGCGACAGCGTCTCCTGCGCGCTCAGCATCTCGGCGCTTTCGGAATGGAAGGCCCCGAAACTCACTGGCAGGCTCAGGACGAAATCCAGCACCCTTATCACGCGCCCGTCGGCGGTGGGTGCGCTGTAGTAGAGTTCTCCGGTGGGCGCAAATGCGAACTCGTTCCCTCCGAATCGCAGGTTCGTCCTCTGGAGGAGTTCCCCTGAATGCGGGTCCAGGGAATGAAGTTCGTTCACCCCGCTGCGGTCGGAGGTAAACCAGATGAGCCCGTCCCTTTCGAACAGGCGGTTTATCTTGGAATGTGCCGGCGCGAAGATGGGTGTCCAGTCCGGCAGGCTGTAGATGCTGAAGCCGTCTTCGGAGATGGCGCTGGCGTAGAGATCTTCTCCCACCCAGACGGGTTCGACGGGCTGCAGGCCGGCCGGAGCGAAGATTTCATCGTACTGAGTGCAGCGGTTGGAGGCCATCAGCACGACGGAGATGCGGCCGTTTTCGTACTGACGGACGGCTGCCAAGACGGGTTTGTCCTTGCAGGGGGCGGGGTTGAACAGACGGCCTTCGGTCGCGAATGTCCTGATGGCTCCGCCGTCCTGGATGAATCTCAACTTCGACCAGGACTTGAGCGCCAGCAGGGCGGATGGACGGTGCTCGGACCATACCAGCCTGCGGTTGAAAAGGTCGTATGCGAGGCGGGACGTCTCGTTTGCGAAGGCCCCCATCACTTCCACGCGCCCGGAGGAGTCGATGCGCACGAGTTCGCGGGGCCTGTCCAGGCCGGCGTGCAGGGCGTAGAGGCCGTCATCTCCGAAAGTGAGCGAGGTGTAGGAGTCGTAGAGGCGTCCTGCTCCGACGAAGTCCCTGCCCTCGAAGAACGGGGCCCTCGCGCTGTCGGCAGCCGCCCATTCCTCCCGGAAAGCTTCCTGGATGGCGTTGAAGCCGGTGTAGAGATTCTTCTTGTACTTGCTGCCCTGGGCGATGGTCTTCGGCAGGACGTTGAAGGGAAGTATGCGCGAGTTGACGTTCTCGAAGTATCTGCGCGTGAAGAGGGTGTCGCCGAAGGCGGTGCGCATGCCTGCGACTAGCATATATCCGCTGCGGTAATGGTCCGGGGTGTACCGTTTCTGCGAGCCGTAGCGCCACTGCCAGAAATCGCGGTAGAGATTGTCGGCGAGCGCCACGTGCACGTATTCCAGGAAGTCGGCGGTGCGCCCGCGCCCGCTGCTGGTGAGGGCTGTCTCCGCCGTAACGGCATCTCCTTCGAGCAGGGCGGGCCCGGGATAGATGGCTGATGCCGCGCCGGTGGAGAGTTCTCCTATGAAATACTCAAGCGGCTTGAACACGCGGCTGGCGCGCGGGAACTGCATCTGCGCCACGTGCCTGCCTTCGTGCACGGCAAGTTGGGTGATCCAGGGGGTGGATTCGGGGTTGTAGAAATCCGGATTCGCAAAGAGTTCCATGCGCCTGGGAGCCCAGGTGACCATGCCGTTGGAAGTGGCGGAATATGCGTGGAGGATTACCGGCATCTTCCTGCGGTACAATTCGTTGGGCGAGAATCCTATGGTGGGCCTGGTGGCCGCGGCAAAGCTTTCCAGGGAGCGCAGATATTCCCTTGCGAGGGAGTCCGTTTCTTCCGGATAGACTATGCGGAAATTCTCGCTTTCCATCTCTTTCCACTTTATGGAAACGGGGTCGGCTCCGGAGGTGACTATCTGCGCGGAGAGTCCTGCAGAAAAGGCCAAAAACAGAAAAAATATGATGCTGAACTTCCTCATTATGGAATGCTTTCAATTATTTTCAGTAAATTTAACGGATTTTTTGCAATTAAGAAAAATATGAGTCTCTTTCTAAGGATCCTGACCCTTCTCGGCTCACTCGGCATGTTCCTCTACGGAATGTCGCTGATGAGTGGAGGTCTCCAGAAGATGGCCGGCGACAGGCTGCGCTCCTTCATGGCCAAGATGACCTCCAATACTTTCAAGTGCATCCTTACCGGTATCGTGGTCACCGCCCTCGTGCAGTCCTCCACCGCTACCACCCTGATGCTGGTGAGTTTCGTGAATGCGGGTCTGCTTTCCCTTGCCACGGCTGTAGCCGTAATCATGGGCGCCAACATAGGCACGACCGTCACCGCATGGATTTTCGCCCTGTCTTTCGGCGGATCATCCTTCAGCCTCGGCACGATTGCGGTGCCGCTGATGTTCTTCGCCTTTATCCTCGTCAGCAACAAGAGGAAGAAATATAACAATCTCGGGGAATTCCTGATGGGCTTCGCCCTGCTGTTCCTCGGACTCACCACCCTCCGCGAAACATCCACGGTTCTGCTCGACAACGAGCCGGTGCGCCAGTTCCTCGGCACCCTGACCGGATGGGGCGGGCTCAGCATCCTGTTGTTCATGGTCGCCGGCGCCTGCATGACGCTCATGCTGCAGAGCTCGGCCGCCACGATGGCCATCACTATGGTGCTCGTCGCCAACGGCTACATCCCCTTCGAGATGGCCGCCGCGATGGTGCTCGGCGAGAACATCGGAACCACCATCACCTCCAACATCGCTGCTTCGGTCGCGAACGTGTCGGCAAAGCGCACGGCGCGCGCCCATCTGCTCTTCAACGTGTTCGGCGTGTTCTGGGTGTGCTGCCTCTTCCATCCCTTCCTCGGCCTGCTTGGCAATATCGTGGAGCTCTTCGGCTTCCCCAACCCTGCAGCGACCGACTTCGCAGCGGCCGACGAAGCCACGAGGGCTGCGCTGGTGGCATCTCTGCCCTATAGCGTCGCCACCCTGCACACCCTCTTCAACGTTATCAACACCTGCGTGCTCGTATGGTTCATCCCTGTGATAGTGAAGATCGTCACCTGGATGGTGCCCAGCCCGAAGGAAGGAGAGGAACCCTCGCGACTCAAATACATCAGCGCAGGTACGATGGGCACGGCCGACATGGCCCTCGCCTCGGTCAAGATGGAGCTTGTGCGCTTCGGCGACCTCTGCCGCAAGGATATGAAGTATATCCGCGAGGCCATCGCCGCCGGCAGCCAGGAAGATTTCGAGAAGGCGAACGAGAGCCTTATCAAATATGAGGAGATCACCGACCACATGGAGCATGAGATCGCGGCCTACCTCAACGAGGCCACACGCAACGAGATGTCCCACGACGGCGCTATCCGAATCCGCAGTTTCTATCGTATAATAGGAGAGATGGAGTCGCTGGGCGACAGCGGCGAGAGCATCGGCAAGATACTCTCCCGCGCCTGGGCCCACGGGCAGAAGTTCACCGAAGATATGGTGCGCAAGCTGGACAAGCTGTGCTCTCTCGTAGATGACGCATACGCTGCAATGCATACCAACCTCGCCACGCCGCTCGTGCAGCTTGAGGGCATTACCAACGCGGAGGAAGCCGAGGAGAAGGTGAACGCCTACCGCGACACGCTCCGCGAAGAGCATCTCTCGAACGTGGAAAAGGCCAATTACCCGTATGAGACCGGCGCCTTCTACATGGACGTGGTCAACGCCCTCGAGAAGATGGGAGACTTCATAATCAACATCTCCCAGGCCCAGATCAGCGCGAAACCGGAGAAGTAAGAGCGAGGGAGCGTGCGAATTTGCGAGGAAGTGTGCAAGAGCTTGTGGCTGGCGGGCAAAGTGGCGTGCTACACAAGTGGTTGTGGCACAGCGACATAGACAAAACGATCCGGAAGGAACCGCCTGGGCCGTTTTGCGTAAAGCCCTGGCAGTCAACTATTTCTGTGGCACGGCAAAAAACGGTTATGTCCCATGTTGTTCGGTATATGGATTTGTAGAAACGGCCGCCCACATGTTTGCGAGGGTCGGGGCAATTCGCTATTTTTGCAATCTGATAAAGATATTCCGAAATGCTACTTAAAGATTTCATAAAGGACGGTGTCGCCGCGTTGTCGGCACTTTACCCGAAGGACGAGGCGCGCAGCATGGTAATGTTCTACTGCGCGGACGTGTTCGGGTTCCCTTCGTATCAGCATATTACCGAACCCAAGACCGAGGTGCCTGCGGATCTGCTGGAGCAGGCGCAGGACGACATGCGCCGTCTGGCGGCCTCGGAGCCCCTGCAGTATGTGCTGGGGTACACAGAGTTCTGCGGCCGCACTTTCAAAGTGGACCATCGCGCCTTGATCCCGCGAGTCGAGACGGAGCTCCTCTGCATGAAAGCCGAGGAAATGGCCCCGAAGAAGGAAGGGCTGAAAATCCTGGACCTCTGCACGGGTTCCGGCTGCATCGCCTGGACGCTGGCGCTGGATCTGCCCGGAGCGGAAGTGGTGGCGACCGACCTGTCCGCCGACGCCCTCTCCCTTGCCCGCGAGCAGTTCAGGCGCATCTCCAGGAAAGTCGTGCGTCCCCGATTCATCGAGGCGGACCTCCTGGACGTGGAAGGCACGGTGAAGGCGGTCGGAGAGGCACCGTTCGATGTGATCACGGCGAATCCTCCCTATGTGATGAACTCCGAGAAGGTGGAGATGCGCCCCAACGTGCTCGGATGGGAGCCGCACATGGCCATCTTCGCACCCGACCGGAATCCCCTGGCCTTCCACAAGGCTATCGCGGT
Source organism: uncultured Bacteroidales bacterium (assembly GCA_900317065.1). Classification (GTDB taxonomy): domain Bacteria; phylum Bacteroidota; class Bacteroidia; order Bacteroidales; family UBA932; genus Cryptobacteroides. Next base: position 3,206 of record ONFK01000020.1, on the reverse strand, counting down.
GACCGCCCTCCGCCTGCTCGCACCCGGAGGATACGGGATCGTGGAGATCAACACCGAACTGGCGGAAGAGACCGCTGCCGTCTTCTCGCAGGCCGGATTCTCCTCCGTCGAGATCATCCGCGACCTCTTCGACCGCCCGCGGTTCGTGAGTTTCAGGAGATAATTTTGTATCTTTGCAAGGATACTTTAATAGGTTTAGAATGAGCGACTTCGATGAATATATCCGTCAGGGGGAGCCAGGGCGCAGCGTAAAGGCTGCTGCCTGGCAGACGGCTATCGGCCTGCAGGACGTGGATGGGCTCAAACCATCCTCCTACCTCATCGATACCGCCAAACGGCACATCGAGGGCGACGTCACCATCGAAGAAGTCAAGGGGCTCATCGATACCTACTATAAATCCAGACAAGGACGGCTTTCTGTCGAAGAAGAGCGTACTGAAGAGGCCGATAAAGTCTCTGCCAGAATTACCGAGCTGCTGCAGGAAGAGACGTTTTCTTTTACCCCGGCCGAGTACCAGCGGATTCACAGGAAGCTTTTCGAGGGCATCTTCAAGTTTGCTGGGAAATATCGGGATTACAACATCTCCAAAGCGGAGTGGGTGCTGAACAATGCGTCTGTCCTGTATAATCCCTACGAGAACCTGAAGGAGACACTGGATTACGATTTCGCCGAGGAGAGGCAGTTTGACTACGCCTCCGTTTCCACCGAGGAAGCAATCAAGCATATCGGCTCTTTTATCGCCGGGATCTGGCAGATTCACCCTTTTGGCGAGGGGAATACGCGCACAACGGCAGTCTTTCTGATCAAGTACCTCCGCAGTTTTGGCTACTCTATCTCCAACGTGCTCTTTGCCAGCCACTCCTGGTTCTTCCGCAATGCGCTGGTGCGGGCCAACTACTTCAATCGCGAGAAAGGGATTGTGCCAACTGGGAAGTATCTGGAGGCCTTCTTGAGGAATCTGATTCTTGGTGAACACAATGAGCTCAGTAACCGTTATCTGCACGTAGATTATCCGGCTCAAAGTGAAGATGCCGGAGATTCAAAGAGCAAAAATTGCACTTTGAATTGCACTTTGGAGGAACTTGCTGTTTTGCGACTCCTTAAGGCGAATTCCAAGGCGACTCAGGAGCAATTGGCAGAGCAGATTCATCGCTCTCCCAGAACCGTAAAGACGCTCACCTCACGTCTGACGGAAAAAGGCTACCTGTCCCGCCGCAACGGCAAACGTGACGGCTGGTGGGAGGTGCTGGCAGTTCTGCCGGATTGACAGCCGGCCCCGTCTGCAAGAAATGATTATCTTTGCAGTATGTTTCAACTGAAATGTCCCAATTGCGGCAAGGCGTTCGAGGTGGAGGCCGTCGCAGCGATCAATACCGAGAGAGATCCGGAACTCAAGGAGAGGCTCCTGAGCGGGGAGTTGTTCCTCCGCGAGTGCCCGCACTGCGGCGCGCGAACTCTCGCGAAGTTCCCCCTGCTGTATCACGACCCTGCCGAGAAGCTGATGATATGGCTTTCGGACGGTTCCGCCGACACCGAGGCCCGGATGCAGGCGGCTGTGACCGGGAATGACTTTGAGGGATATACGGGACGCATCGTAGACACCCCAGGCGCCCTCATCGAGAAGGTGAAAATCTTCGATGCGGGGCTGGACGACATCACCCTCGAAATGGCGAAGTTCGTCACCCGGCAGGAACTCGGCAAGGACGCCGACCTGCTCTTCTTCGGCCTGGATGGGGCCGACAACGAAATTACCCTGACCTACCCCGAGGCCGGCCAGATGCAGATGGTGCGCATCGGATTCAACGTCTACGAAGACTGCGCGGGCATCCTCCTCCGCAACCCCGACATAAAAAAAGCCGCGACCGGACTCAGCAGGGTCGGCCGCAGCTTTGTGGAAGGCTTCCTGGCTTAGAGCCGGCGGGCGCCGTCGCTCACGACAACGTCGTAAATCTTGGGTTCGTGGCCGAATTTGGCTGCGAACTTTTCTTTTGCCGCGGCGATGAAGGGCTCATAGAGTTCGTCCTTCACGAGGTTGATGGTGCATCCGCCGAAGCCGCCGCCCATTACGCGGGAGCCGGTGACGTCCATCTTGCGGGCGAGCTTGTTGAGGAAATCGAGTTCTTCGCAGCTGACTTCGTAGAGGCGGCTGAGGCCGAAGTGGGTCTGATACATCATCTCACCGACGGTCTCGTAGTCGCCGCGCTCGAGGGCGTCGCAGACGTCAAGCACGCGCTGCACCTCGCCAATCACATACTCTGCACGGAGGAAGTCTTCCTCGGGAATCTGCTCGCGGACCTCGTCGAGCCATACGCGCTTGGCGTCGCTCAGGAATTCCACTTCGGGGTGGTTCTTACGGATGGCCGCAGCGGCGTTCTCGCAGGATGCGCGGCGCTTGTTGTAGGCGCTGGATGCGAGTTCGTGCTTGACGCAGGAGTCGATGAGGACGAGTTTGTAGCCCTTGGGATCGAAGGGGAAGTATTTGTATTCCAAGGTCTTGCAGTTGAGGCGGATGAGGCAGCCGGCCTTGCCGAAGCAGGAGGCGAACTGGTCCATGATGCCGCACTTGACACCGCAGTAGTTGTGCTCGGTGCTCTGGCCTATCTTGGCGAGTTCGAACTTGTCGATTCCGTTGTGGAAGAGTTCGTTGAGGGCGAATGCGAAGGTGCTTTCCAGGGCTGCGGAGGAGCTGAGGCCAGCACCGAGGGGGACGTCGCCTGCGAAGACGGTGTCGAATCCTTCCACCTTGCCGCCGCGCTTGATGGTCTCGCGGCAGACGCCGAAGATGTAGCGGGCCCACTGCTCTTTCGGAGCATCTTCCTCATTGAGGCCGAATTCCGTCTGGGCGTTGTAGTCGAGTGAGAATGCGCGGACCTTGTGGGTGCCGTTGAGTTTGATCTCGGCGACGATGCCTTTGTCGATGGCTCCGGGGAACACGTATCCGCCGTTATAGTCGGTGTGTTCGCCTATGAGGTTGATGCGCCCTGCGGACGCGAACTGGGTGCCGCCCTCTCCGAAGAGGGAAACGAACTTTTCGTGGATTTTGTTTTTCATTTTATGGTTGTTTTAGTTTTTACGGGTTTGCATCTTCAAATTTAGCACTTTTCGCGGAATAGTGCGAAGTTTGTTCCCGTTTTTGGCGGTTTTTCGGAACAAACTATTCTAATTCCGGGGTTTGTTCCCGTTTCGGGGTGTTTTTCGGAACAAA
>ONFK01000101.1 GCA_900317065.1 uncultured Bacteroidales bacterium | reverse complement strand
TCCCACTCGGCCGGAGTGCTCCAGTCGTCGTAGTCGGCGGAACGTCCGTCATGCTTCCGGCCATCTCCAAGGGCGCAGCCTATGCCGGCCACGAAAACGGCCCCGTACTCCTTGCAGACGGCATCTTCCCTCTGTTTGGGAGTCATGTCCGGATAAAGGCGGCGGAGCTGCTCGGCGTGAATGAAATGTATCTCTTCCGGCAGGCACGGCCTGATGTCGGTGTACTTCTCGCAGACCATGAACTCGGTCCGTACTATGGCGGACCAGATGCGGCGGACTACATCTTTCAGATATTCCGTACTGCGCTCGCCGGGGAGCATCACGCGCTCCCAGTCCCACTGGTCCACATATAGGGAGTGGACGTTGTCCAGCTCCTCATCCGCACGGATGGCGTTCATGTCGGTGTAGATGCCGTAGCCTGGCTCGATGCCGTATTCCGCCAGGGTAAGGCGCTTCCACTTGGCGAGGGAATGCACTATCTCGCAGACCTGTCCGCCCATGTCCTTCACGGGGAAACTCACTGCGCGTTCCACGCCGTTGAGGTCGTCGTTTATGCCCATTCCCCTCTGGACGAACAGGGGCGCGGTCACACGGCGCAGCCGCAGCTCCGACGCAAGGTTCATCTGGAAGAAGTCCTTTATCTCCTTGATGGCCCCTTCGGTCTGCCGCGGGGGAAGAACAGCACATCCTGGATGGTGCTCTGTCCCGTCATGAACATCGTAAGACGGTCGATACCCATTCCGAGGCCGGAGGTAGGAGGCATGCCGTACTCGAGAGCGCGCACGAAGTCGAAATCGATGAACATAGCCTCGTCGTCACCCTTGCTCTTCAGGCGCGCCTGCTCCTCGAAGCGCTCCAGCTGGTCGATAGGATCGTTCAACTCGGAATAAGCGTTGGCAAGTTCCTTTCCGCACACAAAAAGTTCGAACCTCTCGGTGAGGGCGGGATTGTTACGGTGGCGCTTGGTAAGAGGCGACATCTCGACGGGATAATCGATGATGAAGGTAGGCTGGATGAGGTTCTTCTCGGCATATTCTCCGAAGATGGCATCGATCAGCTTGCCCTTGCCCATGGAGGGCTCCACCTCCACATTCAACTTCTTGCAGGTGGTGCGGAGTTCAGCCTCGTCCATTCCACTGACGTCCACTCTTGCGTACTCCTTGATGGCATCGAGGATGGGAAGGCGCCTGTATTCTCCTCCGAAGTCCACTTCGTTCTCCCCAATCTTCACCTTCGTGGTGCCGTTCACGGCCATGGAGACTTTCGCGAGCATCTTCTCCACGAATTCCATCATCCAGATGTAATCCTTGTAGGCCACGTAGATTTCCATGCAGGTGAACTCGGGGTTGTGGGTCTTATCCATGCCCTCGTTGCGGAAGTCCTTCGCGAATTCGTACACTCCGCTGAAGCCGCCCACGATGAGGCGCTTGAGGTAGAGTTCGTTCGCAATACGCAGATACAGAGGAATATCCAGTGCGTTATGATGGGTGATGAAGGGGCGGGCGGTGGCTCCACCGGGGATGCTCTGGAGGATAGGTGTCTCTACCTCGAGGCAGCCGGCCTCGTTGAAGTACTCGCGCATGGTGGAGATGATCTTCGCACGCTTGATGAAGGTATCCTTCACCTGCGGATTGACAATGAGGTCGACATAGCGCTGACGGTAGCGCATTTCGGGATCGGTGAAAGCGTCGTGCACCACTCCGTCGACTTCCTTCACGATGGGAAGCACGCGAAGCGACTTGCTCAGCAGGGTGAGTTCCTTGGCATGGATGCTGAGCTGGCCGGTCTGGGTGATGAAGGCGTAACCCTTGATTCCCACCACGTCACCGATGTCGAGGAGTTTCTTCCACACGGTGTTGTACATGGTCTTGTCCTCGCCCGGGCAGATTTCGTCGCGCTTGACGTAAATCTGGATGCGGCCGGTCTCGTCCTGAAGCTCTCCGAAAGACGCCGCGCCCATTATGCGGCGGCTCATGATGCGCCCCGCAATGCACACGTCCGCGAAGTTGCCCTTCTCGGGATCATAATTCTCAGTTATGTTTTTGGTGGTCTCGTTTACCGGATAAAGTGCTGCCGGATAAGGATCGATGCCAAGTTCACGTAATTTCGCGAGAGAGTCCCTACGGATCTGCTCCTGTTCGCTGTACTCGATGTTTGCCATAATATATTATTTGAGCGCAAATTTAGCAATTTGCGCTCAAATAACAATGTTACAGTTTCTACCTAGGGAGTTTCTTGAGGAGTTTTTCAAGTTGGGACGCAAGAGTTTCACTCTTCATCGGATTCCGCTCCTCAGGGTTGACCCTGTTGTAGTACAGCACCTTGTCTGTCTGCGTATCGATCAGCATAGCATAGAGGCTGGATCCATAAGCCCACCCGGGAGTCGCCACGTAACTCATTCCGATTCCGCTTCCTCCGAGTGCTCCGCCAATGGCAGCGCCGACAAGCCCTCCGACCACTCCTACAATCAGCGTCTTTGCCACTTCGCTCTTATACAAGGCCTTATCTTTCACAAAACCTTCGGAGAACAGAATCAGGCCGTATCTGGCTCCATTCTTTTCAAGCAACTTGTCAACGGGACCGTCCGAATTCAGATTCCCCACTTCTTTAGGATTGATTGCTGGGAGGAAAGATATTTCTTCATCGAGATCCTTCTGGTTGGGTAGGCCCACCACGTTCAGGGTATCTTTGATAGGAAGCCCCATTCCATAAAGGAGTCCTGTCAGAATCTTCTGCTGCCGGGCAGACTGCTCCTCGTCATAGGATTCACCATCCTTGTCTATGTAAAAGACACGGCTGTATGGCAGGATCAACGTGATGTCGTCAACAGAAGCGGCATCTTCCGACACATAATGATATGTCGAGCAGGATGCACTCAACAGTATTGCTGCAATTAAAAACAAGCGTTTCATATCAGAAAAGGATCCAGGCGCCTATGCCCAGGAAGATAAAGATTACCAGTTTCTTCATGTCGATTAAAAATGTATGGTTTGAGACAAAGATATGTATTTTTTTAATTGATTCACCAGGATTGTCCTTGGAACATGGTCAACTATGGCCGGTCTTTTGCCACTTGTATGCAAAATAGCCGGTTTTGCATACAAGTGGCGTTAAAAACAAGTATCCGTATGCAAAACAGGCGTTTTTGCATACGGACACTCTAAAAGAAAGGGCCGCTAGACCTCTATCGGCTTATACTTGGGCACGAGGCTCTTCATGATAGCCCATGCGATGAGGTAGGCCACGCCGCAGAAGCAGAACATGATGAAGTATCCCGCAGGTTTGCCCTCGAATCCGAGGAAATGGAAGGCGGATCCTGCATTCTCAGCATAGGTAAACAGGTTGCCTGCCACCTTCTGGATGATCATCGAACCCACGCCGCCAGCCATTGCACCGATACCGGTGATGGTAGCGATGGTGCTCTTGGGGAACATGTCACCCACGGTGCTGAAGAGGTTGGCGCTCCAGGCCTGATGCCCCGCAGCTGCAAGGCCGATCAGGATTGCAGGCCACCATGGAGAGTTGAAGTGTACACCAAGAGGCTGTGCAAAGAGGGCCGCGATAGGGAAGAACGCGAAGATCAGCATGGCGAGCATTCGTCCGGCATAGGGATTCATGCCCTTCTTGTCCACGAATATCTTGGGGAGATAACCTCCGCCTATGGACACTACGGTAACGATGGCATACAGGGTGAAGATCAAAGCCTGTCCGAGGCCGGAAGTTGCGGGCGCACCGAACTGGTTGCTGAAGTAGGAAGGAGCCCAGAACAGGAAGAACCACCACACGCCGTCGGTAAAGAACTTGCCGGCGATGAAGCTCCAGGTCTGCTTGTATTTGAAGCTCTGTATCAGCGAGATATTGGGTTCATTCTTGGCGGCTTCGGCAGCAGCGGCCTTTTCCGCGGCCTCGGCGGCGTCATCCTGATGGATATACTCGAGTTCGGCCTCGTTCACGTGCTTGCTCGATTCGGGCTTGTCGTACATGAACGCCCAGAAGAACATCCAGACGAATCCGAGGGCACCGATGATTATGAACGCCCACTCCCATCCAAGCTTAAGAGCCAGCGGAGGTATGGTAAGAGGAGCGGCGAGAGCACCGACAGATGCACCTGCATTGAAGATGGATGTTGCGAACGCACGGTCCTTCTTGGGGAAGTATTCCGCCGTCACCTTGATGGCTGCGGGGAAGTTTCCGGCTTCGCCGAGTGCGAGTATGCCGCGGCAGAGCAGGAAGAGATATACTCCCGTGGTAGAAATGGCGAGGGCTGCATTACTCCCGACTTCTACTGCTTTCATAGCGCCTACGCCTTCAAGACCTACGATATGGGCCGTCGCCCAGCCGGTGGCGGCGTGGAGGCAGGCGCCTGCCGACCATACCCCGATCGCGATGAGGTAACCCTTCTTGGTGCCCATCCAGTCTACGAACTTGCCTGCGAAGAGACAGCAGATTGCGTAGAAGATGGAGAAGAAGGATGTAATTGTGCCATAGTTTGCATCTGTCCAGTGGAATTCAGGCTTGATGAATTCCTCGTAGGTGAGGGACAGCACCTGGCGGTCGAGGTAGTTCACCGTCGTTGCCACAAACAGCAGCGAACAGAGCCACCAGCGCCAGTTGGTCATCAGTTTAGCTTGTGTATTACTCATATTTGAACGATTGATTTCTAAATCTTTCAAATATAGTAATTATTTGCGAGTGGACGAAATTATTTCATCTCCTCCAGCATTTGCAGGAAGGAGTGATCCTCGATGCGGGGCAGGTATGGAGTATTCAATATGCGGCCGTCGGGGGCTACCAGTTCATTATGAGGCATGGTCGAGAAATTGAACAGGGCCTCGAGAAGGCTGTAATGGGCGCCGGGGATGCGATAACTGTTCTCTCCGGACAGATGTGCGGCAGCATATTTATTGTAGGCCTTTTTGGGTGAAAGGTCGTCGCCGGTAATGAATACCAATTCGAAATCTTCCATAGTTTTAATCTGCCTGCGGAGTTCTACAGAAGCCTCAATACCCTTCACGCAGGGATAGCAGGATGTTGACCAGAAATCAATATACACCCATTTACCTTTGAACGGCTCCAGCAACTTGCGGAAGATTTCGCTTCCTTTGCACTCAGGGAGTTCGTAGTATTTTTCCTCTCCGGAAAGGAGCCTGTCGGCATAGGATGTGAAGCGTTGGCGCAAATAGGGCGATGTGATTTCTGCTTTCCTGAGATTCAGCAGCGAATCGGCAGCCTCTCCAGTTTGCGAAACCAGAATTCTTGCACCAGGCTTGTTGGCTATTGAAGCCTGGATGAAAACTGAGGGCTCGTCGGTTCCAAATACCGCCTTGTCGGCCTCGGCCATTGACTTTGCCAGATTGACTGACGTATAGTCGTAAACCAGTGGCGAGTAGGTGTAATAATTCACAAGGGAATATGCCTCGTCTGCCAAGGTGAAATACGACCAGTCTTCCGGATCCAGAGCCCGCGTGGCAGGGTAATTGGCAGGGGTTTTCAATGCATCTTCATCACTTCCCGACCTTGAGTGCCCGAGATGCTGCAACAGTTCATCGGATGCAGCATTCATCCGGAAAAAATGCTTTAACAGATGTGCCTCTTCCCTAGAAAAACGGTATCTCCGTATGATATAGTCGGCAAAGGACAGGGACTCGTGCCCATCAATCCATGGCTTTGCGTTGGACATCCATTCGAGAAGACGCCCGTAACATGTTCCGGACGGATAATGCACGGTGCCCAGCGAATCTATCGTCATCTGAAGAGAACTCCCTGCACGGACATAGAAATATGGCCACAGCCCCTGCCCGTCTTGCAGATACGACAGCACTGGATGCTCAACGGGGATTTCGAATGAAAAAGAGCCGTCATCCTCTACCAGAGATGCCTGCACATTATGGTCCTGAAAAGCATTAACCCCATAGTTTTTTATTACCATAGGACGCTTCCTCCCCTCATATCTTCCGCTCACGCGGGCGGTTCCTTCCATGAAGAAACGGTTTTCATCGCGGACAGCCATACGGGAATCATCAACGCTCTTTATCTTGATGGGCTTGCCCGAATCATGGATTCCATAAACCATCCAGCCACCCGGTTCTATAAAATCCACCGCTTTCGTATCGACGCGCACGGGAGAGAAACACACGCTGAAATCCGCTTTTCCGCTTGCGGGGTAAGGAGTCCATTTGGCAGGACTTATGCCATGCATTTTCATGACGCGTCCCCTTTCGAGCTTGTCACCGACGAGATAAGCATTCTCCTTTAATCTAAAGGCGGAGCCAGGGCGCCCGCTTGCAGTAAAATGAACGACTGTGGAATCGGAGTGAAATTCAATGGCTCTGACTTCTATGTTTTTATCGGCATGCAGCACCGCAGGCTGCTCCCAAACTCTATGCGACACACAGGCTGTGCACAGCACCGCAAAAACTATCAGGGATAAATGTTTCATATTATGCTCATTATTATGGTTCTTAGCGCTCAGTTGTGGTAATGCGGAGTTCCAAGGGCTTGCTGTCTGTTAAATCAAAAAAAGTCGTATCGTCAGACAGTTTGGCGCCTTTTTGATAATAAGACATTTCGTTTATCACAAGATCGTATTTGTCGAGATAATTGAACACGTCAGCCAGATTCATAAGTTCCGGATGTTGTTCCCCATCGATGCTTATTACCAGATGATCTACGTGATATGCAGGAAAGCTGATAACATTTTTCCTGTCAGGATCATAATAAAAGTCCTCGACAATTCTTATGGGGGTCATTTTAGCAAAGGCAGAGGCTGCCCGAGACTTGAGATTATTCTTGCTATAATGGTTTATGAGATTTTTTTGAAGAGTTGCGTCCGCTCTGGACATATTTTTTATAATCTGGCAATAATAATTGAAGGAAGAAGCAGGATCACAACTAATCCTGAAAAGACAAAGTGACTTGCCTCCTTCTCTACCGACGATTTTCAATACCCTGCCGTACAATGAGCGCGGTTCAATAT
>ONFK01000048.1 GCA_900317065.1 uncultured Bacteroidales bacterium | reverse complement strand
CTGGTGGGTATATGGAACAAAGGGCACTGGGACTCGTTCTACTTCGCAGTATTCTTCGAGCAACCGAAGAAAACCGTCATCAAGCGCGACTACCTCAAGAGCACCGTAGCCTCGCGCGAAGACAAGCGCAGGCGCAAGGAAGAAGAAGCCAAGCTGATGCGCGATGGCCTCAAGGAAGCCAAGGAGATGCTGAAAGAAGATTAAAAGACGGTCAGTTCCGTACCTTCGAAACAGGCGTAGTGGGGGGCTGTGTCGCCTATCCAGTCTTTGAGAACGATCAGGCGGCCGCCGGATGGCAGGGGCATGTCCACGGCGTCGTGGAAGTGTCCGAAGATGAAATAGTCGATTCCGACTTCTTCATCATGTCTATCAGGGGCTCCGCCCCTAATGTACCCTGCCGACGCCGTGCGCCGGTTGAATTCCATACAAAAACGGTAGAGGGGTTCCTCCGCTCCGCGGAACTTGTAGCCACCGTGTTTGCGGCGGTTGGAATTGCTCCAGTCGGTGCCGAAGCGGAATGCCAGCCATGGATGAAGGCCGCTGAAAAGCACCTGGCATACGCGGCTGTGGAAGATACGCAGCATCAGGCGATAGCCGAACTTGGCGCCCCCCAGGCCGTCGCCGTGGCCGAGAAGGAATTTTTTTCCGCCGATGCTTACCGCCTGCGGCTGGATCACTTTCTTTATTCCGAGACTCTCGAAGAAAGAGTAGCACCAGATGTCGTGGTTACCCGGCACGAAATACACCTCTATCCCCTCGGAAACCATCTGGATCAGTTCGCTGAGCACCCGTGCGCCCTCGCGCGGAACAACATCGCGGTATTCGTACCAGAAATCCCAGATATCTCCCAGGAGCCAGAGAGTCCTGGTCTCCGGGGTGCGGATGCTGCGCAGCCACTGCACGAAACGCTCTTCGCGCCCCGCAGGGTCGTTCGCCTTCAGCCCGAGGTGGACATCCGAAACGAAATATGTCTTCGTCCTGTCCATCTACGCAAATATGAGAACCAGTATGCCCACGATGGCGCAGTAGAGCGCGAACCAGCTCAAGCGGGCCTTGCGCACCAGGGCTATCATCACCTTGCAGGCGAAAAGCCCCGAAACGAAGGCGGCGAGGAAGCCGACCGCAAGCGGCAGCAGCCCTATCGAAGAGGCTGCCATATCCCCGCCCACTATATCCAGGAAGGCTTCGCCCAGGATGGGCACCAGCACCATCAGGAAAGAGAACTGGGCCATCACCTCGCGCTTCACTCCACATATGAGACCGGTGGAGATGGTCGTGCCTGAGCGGGACAGGCCGGGGATTACGGCCAGTGCCTGGCCTATCCCCACTGCGAACGCCTGCCAGAAAGAAATGCCGTTACGGGCGCTGTTCTCCGCCTGGGCCTTCTTCGACGCGAAATCGGAGAAGAACAGCAGCAGGGCGGTCACCAGCAGGGCGAGGCCCACCACCGTCATCGAGGCGAAAAGATCCTCGACATAGTCCTTGAAGAACATGCCAACCACGAACACGGGAATCATCGACACGATAATCTTGAGAATGTAGTCGGTCTCGTCGTTCATCTTGAACTTGAATACCCCCTGAAGAAGCTTCAATATTTCCTTGCGGAACACCACGATGGTGCTGAGCACAGTCGCGGCATGCACGGTGACTTCGAAGACAAGGTCGCCCGAGGCCTCCACTCCGAGGAGTTCACGGCCTATGGTAAGATGCCCGCTGCTGCTCACGGGCAGGAATTCGGTAAGGCCCTGCACAAGGCCGAGTATCAACGCTTCCAGCCAGCTCATTTCCCGTCCCTCCTCATTATCGCCACGAGCATCACCACTATTCCGGCAATGATCACTATCGGAGCCGCAACCAGGCGGCGGAAATCAAACATGCTGTAATTAAAGACCTGAGGGTCCTTGAGGCCTCCGCCCATCATCAGGATGAAGCCTGCGGCCATCACTATCAGGCCGGCGAGAAGAAGTTTGACACCCTTGCGGGTGAGTGCGGGTTTATTGTCCATTCTCTAATAGTATAAGGAATCCTCGCTGGCAAGGGCGAGTTTGTTGACGGTAAAAAAGGTCGCGAGCACGCAGATCAGCACGCCGCTGCCAAGTACAATGGCCGCCACAGCCGCCAGCACTTCCGGGGTGAATACCGCATATATCTGGGGGAAGGAGCGGCGCACGAGTGCCAGGCCTCCGGCCAGGACAGCGCAGGCAAGCAGGCCGGAAACCAGCCCCTGCACTATGGCGGAACCGATGAAGGGCCGGCGGATGAAGGCGCGGGTAGCACCCACGAGGCGCATGGTATGTATGGTGAAGCGCCTCGAGTAGAGGCTCAAGCGCACCGTATTTCCAATGAGGATGAAAGAAATGAAAAGCAGCAGGGCGATGAAGATACCTAGCACCAGCGATATTCCGGAAAGGTTGCGGTTCAGGGCTTCCACCAAAGACTGGCGGCTCTCCACCTCCTCGATCTCGGGATATGCCTGCAGAATAGGGATTATGCGTGCAAGGCTGTCGGCCGATACATATTCGGCCTTGAGGCCTACATTTATGGATACAGGGATCGGGGCCGTCTCGAAAACAGAGAGGAAATCATCTCCCAGCATCTCGCGAAGCTCCTTCTCCCCCTGGGCCTTGCCTATGAGCTCCGTGCTGCGGACGAAAGGCAGGGAATCGATGCGCGCGGCGCAGGCGGCAGCTTCGCTCTCCTGCACGGAAGGAGTGCACAGCAGTGAAATCTGGATGTTCTCCTTGAAATAATTGCTGACGCGTCCGGCGTTCAGGATCAGAGCGGATGCCACTCCAATGAGCAGCAAGACGAGACTGATGCTGATTACCGACGAAAGATAAGCCCCCGTCAGCCGCCTTTTCATCTTTTTGTTTTCTCCTCTAGGCATAATTACGGAAATTGCGTCAAAGATAATGAATAATCAATATTAAAAAAATTTTTGTACCTTTGTTAAAATCGATTTTTATTGTTGGTATGGCTGAAACAAACAAAAAAGTCCTGTTCGTGAACTCGGAGATATACCCTTATCTCCCGGAGACCGATATTTCCAGGGTCGGGCGTTACCTTCCCCAGGGAATCCAGGAGCACAAGAAGGAGATACGTTCCTTCATGCCCCGTTTCGGCTGCATCAATGAGCGCAAGAACCAGCTCCACGAGGTCATCCGCCTATCCGGCATCAATATCGTGATCGGAGACGTGGACCGCCCCTTGGTGATTAAGGTCGCATCCATTCCGGCAGCCCGCATACAAGTATATTTCATCGACAACGAAGACTACTTCAAGAGGAAAGCGGTTTATTCCGATGCAGAAGGCCGTTTCTTCAGCGACAACGATGAACGCGCCATTTTCTTTGCGAAAGGCGTGCTGGAAACGGTGAAGAAACTCCGCTGGGCCCCGGATATCATCCACTGCAGCGGCTGGATTTCCCACGTGCTGCCCCTCTACCTCAAGAAAGCCTACAAGGACGACCCCATTTTCTCGTCCAGCAAGGTCGTCCTGTCTCTCTACAACGACGCCCCTGGAGTGGAATTCGCAGCAGACTTCGCATCCAAGGCGGTCTCCGGAAGCATCAAGCCGGGAGACCTTCCCATATCCGAGCACCCCGATGGCATAAAACTTGCTGAAACGGCAGCGAAGTATTCGGACGGTATCATCCTCGGTTCTCCGGACCTGGACCCGAAGCTGATCAAGTATTGCAAGGCGCTCAAGGTTCCGGTTCTGCCATACAAGGAAGGCAGTCTCGAGGACGGCAGCTATATCGACGATTACGACGCCCTTTATGACAAGTTGTAGAAGATGAAATCAAGATGGTTCCTTGCCGCGGCGGCAACCCTTTGCTGCGCCGGCTGTGTATCGGTCGATAATGAACTTGGCGGGAGTCTGCTCCCTGTCAACCATACATACAAAGTAGTCAGTCCCGATCCGGTAGCGATACCCGTGCAGATGAGAATGTCCGACAGCCTGTCGGCCTATTCCTCCACGCGTATCACCGTCGGCGCGATCCGCAACGACGACGAGTTCGGGCTCAGCACCCGCAGCAGTTGCGTCACGCTCGTGCCGATGTTCGTGGATGAAATCGACTACGGCAAGAATCCCGTGTTCAAGAAGTTCCACTTCTCCGCCCTGGCGGACTCCTGTTCCGTATGCGATCCCGATCAGGAGCAGATCCTGCAGAGCGTATTCGTATATGAACTGAGCAATCAGCTCGACACGAACTACCTGACCTACTGCGGCTCAGACCCGGCCCACGGCAGCACGCCAATAACCACGTCCGTGCCGATAATAGGCCCCGGAGATTCGCTGAGTTTCAACTTTACCAGGGAATTCGGCGAAAAGTATCTCACCATCACGAAGGAAGATACAAAGGACATCAACCTCTACACCAAGCGTTTCCCCGGCATCTACATCACCACCGGAGAGCCCTCGGGCCAGGGCGGAAGGTTCAACATCTTCCAGCTCCAGCTGCAGTACGACAGCGATTACGGCTATATCGGAGGATGCATGGCAGAGCTGAAGTTCAACTCCACCTGGGAGGTTGACGGGAAAGACGTGCAGAAGGACAGCACCCTCTACTTCTATTTCTCCGCGACAGATTTCTACGATCTCGACTCGCTCTTCAGCAAGTCCGGCACTGGGAACTTCCCCCAATACTGCGCGAACGTCACCAAAGAGAATTCGGCGGCCAAGGCGGGAAACGCCACCGACTACATCTATGTTGACGGCGGAGGCGGCATCAAACCCGTAATCGCCGCCAATGAAATCAGGGACAGGGCCATTGAGATTATCCGCGCAAACGGGCACGACCCCAAGAAGGCCATCATCAACAAGGCATCCATCACGATGCACTACCTCGCTCCCGACGAGAACTTCGAGAATATGCACAAGCTGCCCCAGATCCTGAGTCCTACCTGCCGCATCAAGACCTCGGACACCACCTTCTCTTACATGGGGCTTACCGACGCCTCCGACAGCAACGAAGACCAGGGCAACATTCACCGCTCGCAGATGACCTATTCCCCGGACATCACCTACCACCTCCAGCGCCTGATCGGCCTTGAGGACGGGGACGAGCAACTTGCACAGGGCAGTTACGACATCTGGATGCTCGTACAGCACAACGACGTCATCACCACGACGACCTCCGGCAACTCGGAGATGAGCGACCTCTACAACTACATGGCCTACCAGAGCATGATGAGCGGGATGTACGGAGGATATGGCGGATACGGATACGGCTATGGCTACGGCGGATACGGGAACTATTATTCGAACTACTACAACTACCAGATGATGGCCCAGATGTATGGCAGTTCATCCACGACGTCTACATCCAGCGCCAATCTGGACCGCGACCGCTACTATTATTGCAAGCTCTACGGCCCGGACGCCGCCGACCCTGCAATGAGGCCGACATTCAGCTTCACTTACTCCATACCGAACGAATAAAAACCAATTTGATATGAAGAAATTGTTTTATGTGGCAGCCGTGGCGCTGATCGCCCTGACTGCCTGCGGCGGCAAGAAGGCCTCCGCCCAAAAGGAAGCTGCAGCGCAGCCTGAGCAGACCAAGAGCCTGGTGGCCAGCACCGAAGAAGGCGCGATGTTCACCGACTTCGAGATTGCGCAGCCCGACGGAAAAGTTGCCAGACTCTCCGATTACGTAGGAAAGGGCAAGTACATCCTGGTTGATTTCTGGGCAAGCTGGTGCGGGCCCTGCAAGAGGGAAATCCCCAACATCAAGGCCGCTTACGAGAAATACAAGGGCGACAAGTTCGACGTCCTCAGCGTTGCAGTGTGGGACAAGCCCGAAGACACTGCCAAGGCTGCCGCCGAGCACGGCGTAGTGTGGAACCAGATCGTGGACGCACAGAAAGTTCCTACCGACATCTACGGCATCGAGGGCATTCCTCATCTTATTCTCTTCGGCCCCGACGGAAAGATCGTCAAGCGCGGCGATGCGCTGCGCGGCCCGGGTCTGGAAGAGACACTGAGCAAGCTCCTGTAAAAACAATAAAGGCTGCCTGAACGGCAGCCTTTATTGTTTGTTATCCTTACTGATTACTCAGCAGCAACTCCGAGTTTCTCGGCAACCTTTGCGATAGCGTCTGCTACGGTTGCGATGGTGCTGGTTTCCTCATCGGGAATCTTTACACCGAACTCTTTCTCGAACTCCATAAGAAGTTCTACAGTATCAAGGGAGTCTGCACCAAGATCGTTGGTGAAGTTTGCAGTCTCGGTTACTTCGGAGGGCTCTACGCCGAGTTTGTCGACTATGATGGCCTTCACTTTCTTTACGATTTCTTCGTAGTTCATGATCGGTTTATTTAGATTTATTATTAGTACAATCTTGTTAAAGCGACTGCAAAGTTAACAATTATTTTTTATCTTCCAAAACCTCGTCTTTCCTGCTGAGTTTCAGCCATATACGTATGGCATTAAGGCCGTTGATGAGGTAGAACACATATTTGATGAGCATCACCACCGTGTATGCAGAGTCGGGCGTGGTGGCGAGATTGACGCTCCAAAGCGCTATGTTGGAAAGGTTTACAAGAGTCCAGATATACCACTGTTCCACGTAGGCGAAAGTCATCATCACTATGGCCACGATGGTTGCGGCGGTTGCCAGGGCGTCGGTAACCATCTTGGCGGGCACTCCCGAACCGAGGTTATTGCTGCCCGAGAAGTAAGAAATGCCGAAGGCGACGCCGGCTACCACAATGTAGCCCAGCACTACATACAGCCAGGTACGTGCCGTCATCCGCTGGGCCTTCACTTCCTTGTGTGCACTCGCACCCTTCCTGCGCCAGCTGAGGAAACCCACCACATCCATGGGGATGAAATATAGCAGATACAGCAGGAACATGGAAGTCACTCCGTTCTTCCAGAGCACATAGGTCTCGATGATAGCACCCAGCGCCCCGATAACAAAGTTCAGGATGTTCCCCTGGGCGGCCAGGATAGTGCTCGTGACGCCGAACATCGCGCCCACGGCGACCACTATCTGCAGGGCCGAATTGCCGGGATTGTTGTGGATATTGATGACGCTGGCCACCAGCACGCACACAAGCATCCCGAAGAATATGAAATAGTTGAAGAGTTTAGTCGATGTCTTTTCGTTCATTGTTCAGTTCGTTTAAAATCCGCCCGGCCAGTTTCGGGCCCACAAATTTAGCCAAATCTTCCGGATCTGCAGCGGCGATGCGTGCAACTGAGCCGTAATGCAGCAGCAGACGCTCCTCCGTCTGTCTGCCCACGCCCTTGATGGAAGTCAGCGCAGACTGGATTGCCGCCTTGCTGCGCAGGCTGCGGTGGAAGGTGATGCCGAAGCGGTGCGCCTCGTCGCGTATATGCTGCAGCACCTTGAGGGCCTGGGAGTTCCGGTCGATGAACAGAGGGTAAGGATCTCCTACCCTTATAACCTCCTCAAGCCTCTTGGCAAGGCCTACCACGGTGAGTTTGTCCGCGAGCCCGAGTTCGCACAACGCCTGCCAAGCGAATTCCAGCTGCCCCTTGCCGCCGTCGATAACAATCAACTGCGGAAGGTCGTCCGGAGCCTCGGCCAGCATTCGCGAATAACGGCGGTTCACCACCTCCTTCATCGAGGCGTAGTCGTTCGCCCCCACCACGGTCTTTATCTTGAACTTGCGGTAATCCTTCTTCGACGGCACTCCGTTACGGAACACCACGCAGCTCGCCACGGGGTTCGTACCCTGGATGTTGGAGTTGTCGAAGCACTCCATGTGCACGGGGAGTTCCTTCATTCCGATGGCCTTGCGCAGTTCCTCAAGCACGCTGCGGCGGTATTCGTCGGGATCCGTATGCTCGCGCTGCTTGATGGTGTTGAAGTGATACTCCCGCGCGTTTTTCGCCGCCAGTTCCAGCAGTGCCAGTTTGTCGCCCTTCACCGGGACGGTGTACTTCACGTCCGGCATCTGCACATCCGGAAGGAAGGGCACGATAATCTCTTTCGAGAGTTCTCCGAACTTGCTTTCTATCTCTGCGACAAACTCGCTCAGCACGGCATCCTGCTCCTCTTCGATGTTCATCCTGAAGCCGAGGTTCAGGCTCTGCACTATGGCCCCTCCGCGCAGGCGCAGGAAGGAGCCGAAGGCGTCCGGCCCGTCGAATACGAGGGCGAAGACGTCCGCTTCGAGGTCGCGCACCTGTGTCACGATGCTGCGGGCGTAATGGGCCTGGAGGGCGTCGATGCGGTCTTTCCACACCTGCGCCTGCTCGAAGTCGAGGGCGTCCGCAGCGCTGCGCATCCTACCCTCATACTCCTTGGTGATGGCCCCGACGCCGCCCTTGAGGAATGTGACTATCTCCTCTATCCAGCCACCGTACTCTTCCATCGACACGGCGCCCACGCAGCAGCCCTTGCAGCGGCCTATGTGGAATTCCAGGCAGGGACGGATCTTCTTCCTGATAATGGTCTCTGAGTCTATCTTGTGCCGGCAGTTGCGCAGCGGATAATTCTTCTCGAAGAATTCGAGCAGATAGCGCGCGTGCATCACCGTGCTGTAAGGGCCGAAGTAGCGCGAGCCGTTCTTCTCCACGCGCCGGGTGAGGAACACCCTCGGATAAGGCTCGGATGTAACGCATATCCACGGGTAGGTCTTGCTGTCTTTCAGGAGTATGTTGTAGCGGGGCTTGTACTGCTTGATGAGGTTGTTCTCCAGCAGCAGGGCGTCGGCCTCGGAGTCAACCACGCTGTACTGCAGGTCCGCAATCTTGCTCACCAGGATCCGGGTCTTGGTGTTCAGCCTCTCCGGCGGCACGAAATACTGCGCCACCCTCTTGTGCAGGTCCTTCGCCTTGCCCACATATATCACCTCCCCGTCGGCATTGTAGTACCGATACACCCCGGGGCTGTGCGGCAGCAGCGCTATTTTGGAACGGATATCCATAGCGCTGCAAAGATAATGAAAAACAAGGTCACCCGAAAGGGCAACCTTGTTTCATTTGAGATGCAAGTTGCGAAATTATTTCTG
>ONFK01000258.1 GCA_900317065.1 uncultured Bacteroidales bacterium | reverse complement strand
GAATCGTAGGTTATGTCGGAGGGCGCCAGGCCTATCCGATCCTGGTCAAGGGCCTGACCCGGCTTGAATACCGGGGTTATGACAGCGCGGGTGTGGCGCTGGTGAACGACAATGGCGATTTGGTCGTCTACAAAACCAAAGGAAAGGTCAAGGACCTGGAGCGGACGGCTGAAGGCAAGGATGTTTCCGGTACCGTGGGCATTGCCCACACCCGCTGGGCTACGCATGGCGAACCGAGCGATGTGAACTCGCACCCTCATTATTCCGAGAACCATGAACTTGCGCTGATCCACAACGGTATCATCGAGAATTATCAGGCCCTGAAAACAGAACTGACCCGGAAAGGATATCATTTCCGGAGCCAGACGGACACGGAGGTCGTGATTCAGTTAATCCAGTATATGATGGATTCCTTGGGTGTTTCCTTCGACGAAGCCGTGCCTCTGGCGTTGAATAACGTCGTCGGCGCCTATGCGTTGGTGATTATGGACAAGCGTGAGCCGGACAAGATTATCGCCGCCCGCAAAGGAAGCCCGCTGCTGATCGGCGTGGGGGAGAACGAATACTTCGTGGGATCGGATGCCTCTCCGATCATCGAG
The DNA here is from genome assembly GCA_900317065.1 of uncultured Bacteroidales bacterium. Taxonomy (GTDB): domain Bacteria; phylum Bacteroidota; class Bacteroidia; order Bacteroidales; family UBA932; genus Cryptobacteroides. Next base: position 2,046 of record ONFK01000258.1, on the reverse strand, counting down.
TACACGAACAAAGTGGTCTATCTGGGCGAGGAGCAGATCGCCTACATCCAGCGCGGTCAGGATCTCCGCATCACGGACCTGAAGAGCGTCGAGCAGGCGCCCCAGGTGCGCGAGTTGGAGATGAGCCTGAGCGAGATAGAGAAAGGCGGTTTCCCGCACTTCATGCTGAAGGAGATCTTCGAGCAGCCGCGCACCCTGCGTGCTTCCATGCAGGGCCGCCTGCATCCGGAACTCGGCGAGGTCAAGCTTTCCGGCGTCATCGACAACCGCGAACGGTTGTTGAACGCAAAACGCATCGTCATCTGTGCCTGTGGCACCTCCTGGCATGCCGGTCTGATCGGGAAATACATGATTGAGGACTTGACTCGCAAGCCGGTCGAAGTCGAATACGCTTCCGAATTCCGGTACCGTCATCCAGTCATTTTCCCGTCGGATGTCGTGATTGCCATCTCCCAGTCCGGCGAGACCGCCGACACGCTGGCTGCCGTAAACCTGGCCCGGAAGGCGGGTGCGTTCCTGTTTGGCATCTGCAATGTAGTCGGTTCCTCTATTGCCCGCGCCACGGATACTGGCTGCTATACGCACATCGGCCCGGAAATCGGTGTCGCTTCCACGAAGGCTTTTACCGCTCAGGTGACAACGCTTTTCCTGCTTGCACTGAGCCTCGCAGAACAACTCGGCACCGTCTCCGACGAACGCCGGGCCGCCCTTGTCCAGGAACTGCAGGTTATTCCCGACAAGATTGCCAAGATTCTGGAACACGACGCGCAGATAGCCGACCTCGCGAAGGTGTTTACCTATTCGCACAATTTCCTCTACCTGGGACGCGGCTACAACTATCCCGTGGCGCTCGAAGGCGCGCTGAAGCTGAAGGAAATCTCCTACATTCACGCAGAAGGCTATCCCGCCGCGGAGATGAAACATGGACCGATCGCCCTGATTGACGAGGAGATGCCGGTGGTCGTGATTGCGCCGCGTCGTGGCAATTACGAGAAGATCCTGAGCAACATCCAGGAAGTCAAAGCCCGCAAGGGCCGGATCATCAGCGTAATCACGGAAGGGGATACGGACGTGAAGGCCCTGTCGGACTGGTATTTCGAGATTCCAGATACGGAGGAGTGCTTCGAGCCCATCCTATCCATCATCCCGCTCCAGTTGCTTGCCTACCACATCGCCATCGCCAAAGGCCGTGACGTGGACCAGCCCCGCAACCTGGCGAAATCCGTCACGGTGGAATAGCTTTGAGTGAACTGATCTCCACCGATGAAATGTTGTATGGTAAATATGTACTTCCCAAGTCGGGCAGTACATATTTACTAATTGTGACAAGTGCCAAAAACGGAGATAAGGCTTAAAAAAACGGTAGATAAAAAGAAAAAACAGTGCAAAAAGATGGTACTTGTATATTATTATAAATATGAATCGGGCTACTGTCCATCTCGAATGTGAGAAAACCGGAGAAAGTACCATTCTGAAACTGTGCATTAGTCGTCTTTACTTTCCGTAAACATTTCATAAAACAACGGGTTTAGTAACTTTTCGGCTTATTTGACCCAAAATTCTGTCACAATCTGTCACATTGTGACAAGGATTGTGACAAGACAGCGTATTACTATCAGAAATTCAAACTCGCTGGGTTATAAGCTAACTCGCCGAAACTTATCATGGACGGATTAAGTTTCAGCGAATTATTGAAGATATCTTAAGTTTCGGCTAGTTTGAGCGAGTTTGACCGAGTTTCAGCTATTTCCCGACGCAGAATGTAAAATCTGCAAATATAAGTAGCTGATAATCAGTGTATAAACCTCCAATTGCAAGGAACAGATACTATGCCGAGGGACGGAGGAGGGACGGAAAATATACAAACATCTGCAAATATGGCTGCCTTCAAAAATAAAATATACAAACATCTGCAAAGACGTTTTTCCAGTTCTTTGTATATTCACTTTCGTTAACACGTATTTTTGCAGATTCTTGCAATCGCTGAAAATGGTGTGAAGAGTAACCTCCAATTTTAGCTTCTTTAGGTACATTTATCTTTGCAGT
>ONFK01000112.1 GCA_900317065.1 uncultured Bacteroidales bacterium | reverse complement strand
GGTATTCCAGTATTTTGGAGCTTGCGAAATTAATTCGCTTCGGTTGGGTCTTTTTTGACATAAATCTGCCTTAAGGAAATAAATAATTTTTAGACGGAAAAAAGGTTTAGAGCCTTTTATCCCCGGCTCTAAACCTGTTTTGTCCCTTGCAAGGGAGGGGGCGAAGTTACTTAACCTCGACCTCTGCTCCGGCTTCCTCGAGGGTAGCCTTGAGCTGCTCAGCCTCAGCCTTGGAGACTTTCTCCTTAACAGCCTTGGGAGCACCGTCAACAAGATCCTTGGCTTCCTTAAGTCCGAGACCGAGAGCTTCCTTGACGACCTTGATCACCTGAAGCTTGGCCTGACCGGCGCTGGTAAGGATAACGTCGAACTCAGTCTGCTCTGCAGGAGCTGCTTCTGCGGCTGCTGCGGGGCCTGCTACTGCTACTGCAGCGGCTGCGGGCTCGATACCATATTCTTCCTTGAGGACCTTAGCAAGTTCCTGAACGTCTTTGACAGTCAAGTTTACCAACTCTTCTGCAAGTGCTTTTACATCTGCCATAATTGTTTGTTTTTTAAATTGTTATTATTGTTATTACTGATTTTTTTCTTCGAGGGTCTTGACAACTCCGGCGATGGTCTGGCCGCCGCTCTGCAGAGCGCCGAGTACACGCTGTACAGGGCTCTGGAGGAGAGCGATGATGTCGCCGATGAGTTCTTCCTTGCTCTTGATGGCAACGAGCTCGTCGAGTTTGTCAGCACCTATGAATGCACATTCCTGTACGAAAGCACCTTTGAGAGCGGGTTTCTCGCCTTTCTTCTGCCAGTCCTTGATGAGCTTGGCGGGCGCGTTTGCGCTGGTGGTGTACATGATTGCGGTATTGCCTACGAGGGTCTCTACAAGAGACTCGAGTTCGGCGTTTCCGGAAGCCTTGAGAACGTGGGTGAAGAGGGTGTTCTTCACTACGCTGAGCTTGATGCCCTTCTCGAAGCATTCGCGGCGGAGTTTGGAAGTCTGTCCGGCATTGAGTCCGGCGATGTCCGTAATATAGAAATTGGGATATTCCTTCAACTCGGCCGAGATGCTCTCTATAACCTGATTTTTAAGTTCTTTCTTCATAATTCCCAATTTTTATTCGGCACCGTTGAGGAATGCCTTGAGGTCAACCTTTACGCCGGGGCTCATTGTGGTAGCGACAGCGCAACTCTTCATATAAGTGCCTTTGAGGGCCTGGGGTTTGAGTTTGGAGATTGCATTCAGCACCTCTGCAGCATTCTGGTAGATCTGCTCGGGAGTGAAAGAAATCTTGCCGATTCCGGTGTGAACGATACCGGTCTTGTCGACCTTGAAATCGATCTTACCGCCCTTGACATCCTTTACGGCATTGCCGATTTCCATGGTGACCGTACCGGTCTTGGGGTTCGGCATGAGGCCGCGGGGGCCGAGAATCTTACCGAGAGCACCGACTTTCGCCATGACGGAAGGGGTGCAGACGATGACGTCGATGTCGGTCCAACCGCCCTTGATCTTCTCGATGTACTCGTCGAGTCCTACATAGTCGGCTCCTGCCGCCTTTGCTTCTTCCTCCTTGTCGGGGGTGCAGAGGGCGAGCACGCGGACGACCTTACCCGTTCCGTTGGGAAGGGTGACGACGCCACGGATCATCTGGTTGGCCTTGCGGGGGTCGACGCCAAGATTCACGTGGAGTTCGACTGTAGCGTCGAATTTGGTATAAGTGATATCCTTCAAGAGAGCGCACGCCTGTGCGAGAGGATAAACCTGGGTGTGGTCGAACTTGGCCATCACCGCTTTCTGATTTTTCGTTGCCTTGCTCATAGCGTGTGATTATTAAAGGTCTGCGGGAAATTCACCGGTGACGGTGATACCCATACTTCTTGCTGTGCCTGCAACCATTCTCATTGCCGAAGCGAGTGTGAAGCAGTTGAGGTCCGGCATCTTTCCTTCTGCGATAGCCTTTACCTGATCCCAGGTAACGGATGCCACCTTCTTGCGGTTAGGCTCGCCGGAAGCCTTGCTGATCTTTGCTGCTTCCTTGAGAGAAACCGCCACGGGGGGCTGCTTTACTTCGAATGTGAAGGATTTGTCGGAATAGACTGTGATAACTACAGGGAGGACTTTGCCTGCCTGAGCCTGCGTGGCTGCATTGAAAGCCTTGCAGAAGTCCATAATGTTCAAGCCTTTGGAACCGAGGGCCGGTCCGACCGGGGGCGCAGGATTAGCTGCTCCGCCCTTAATCTGGAGCTTGATAAATCCGGTAACTTCTTTTGCCATTTTTACTTGTTATTCTTTAGTTACTTGTGTAAAGCTGAGTTCGAGCTGAGTCTTACGGCCGAAAATGACCACGATAACCTTGACTTTGCTCCTGTCTTCCAGAATCTCGTCCACAGTGCCGCTGAAGCCGCTGAACGGACCGTCGGTAATCTTTACGGATTCTCCGATCTCGTAGTTCACAACGGTCTCCGCCGCATTGTCGACGTTTTCGTCCTGTACACCGAGGATGCGCTGTACTTCGTCCTCACGGATAGGTACAGGGATCCTTTCTACCTGTGTGCTGCTGATTGTTTTCTTTTCCGTAAGGAAGCCGGACATACCGGGAACCAGGTTGCGGATGATGTTCTCGAGCATCGGGCTGAGAGTTGCCTGAATAAGCACATAGCCAGGGAAGAGCAGTTTGTCAACTGCTTTTCTCTTGCCGTTCTTCGTGACTATTTCCTTTTTGACCGGGACCAGAACCTGGCCCACCTGGTCGGCAATTCCGCTCCGCTCGATCTCTTTCTCGAGATACTCCTTCGCCTTGCGTTCCTTTCCGCCTGCCGCCCTCAGAACATACCATTTCATTTCAGCCATCGCGGTAAAAATTTACAGGGTGTAAATGAGGGTCATCAGATGCTGGAAAGCGAAGTCGATTATGAAGAGCATCAGCGCGAGGATGACGGTAGCTACCATGACGAGGAGCGCAGAACTCTGCAGCTTTTGCCAAGTAGGCCACGTAGTCTTCTTGACGAGCTCTACATAGCACTCTTTTAAGTAATTGATAAACTTTCTCATCTTTACATTTAATTGACTCGGGAAGTTGGAAGCGGAGAACCCGGGTCTTTTAAACAATTACCAAATCGTAACCTTTGATATTTGCAGGGGAAGCAGGAATCGAACCCACATTGACGGTTTTGGAGACCGCTGAATTACCATTATTCTATTCCCCTAAAAAGTGGGCGCCCCTGTTCGGGGAACCCACTCGTGTGTAAGAATCAGGATTAGTCAAGAATCTTGATAACCTGACCTGCGCCAACGGTACGGCCACCTTCGCGGATAGCGAAACGAAGACCCTCGTTAAGAGCTACAGGAGTGATGAGCTGCACGTTGATTTCCACGTTGTCGCCAGGCATCACCATCTCAACGCCTTCGGGGAGAGAGATCTCACCGGTAACATCGAGGGTACGGATGAAGAACTGAGGACGATACTTGTTGTGGAAAGGAGTGTGGCGGCCACCTTCTTCTTTCTTCAGAACGTAAATCTGACCAAGGAAGTGGGTGTGAGGGGTGATGGAACCGGGTTTGGCGATAACTTCACCACGCTTGACCTCTTTCTTGTCGATACCGCGGAGGAGGAGACCTACGTTGTCACCAGCCTCACCCTGATCGAGGAGCTTGCGGAACATCTCGACGCCAGTGACGACGGTGCTCCTGGGTTTGTCGTTGAAGCCGACGATTTCAGCGGGATCGTTGACGTGGATGGTACCGGTCTCGATACGTCCGGTAACAACGGTTCCACGGCCGGTGATGGAGAAGATGTCCTCGATAGGCATGAGGAAAGGCTTCTCGTTCTCACGAACAGGGATGGGGATGTACTCATCAACAGCATTCATGAGTTCCATGACTTTGTCTTCCCACTCGGGCTCTCCATTGAGGGCACCAAGGGCGGAACCGCGGATGACGGGAGCGTTGTCGCCGTCGAAGTTGTACTTGTTGAGGAGGTCGCGAACTTCCATCTCAACGAGGTCAAGCATCTCGGGGTCGTCAACGAGGTCAACCTTGTTCAGGAAAACGACGATCTTAGGTACGTTTACCTGGCGGGCAAGAAGGACGTGCTCGTTTGTCTGGGGCATAGGACCGTCAGTAGCAGCCACAACGAGGATTGCACCATCCATCTGGGCAGCACCGGTAACCATGTTCTTCACGTAGTCGGCGTGGCCGGGGCAGTCAACGTGTGCATAGTGACGGGTCTCGGTCTCGTACTCAACGTGAGCGGTGTTGATGGTAATACCACGCTCTTTCTCTTCAGGAGCGTTGTCGATCTGGTCGAAGGACTTGATCTTGCCTTCATTACCCTTGACGCGGGCTGCGAGCACCTTGGTGATAGCAGCGGTAAGGGTGGTCTTGCCGTGGTCAACGTGGCCGATAGTACCGATGTTGACGTGCGGTTTGGTTCTTACGAATGTTTCTTTTGCCATAATATTATGATATAAAAGTTATCAAAAAAAAGAGCCGATGATGGGATTTGAACTCATGACCTCATCCTTACCAAGGATGCGCTCTACCCCTGAGCTACATCGGCTTACTTTTGAGCGGGGTAGGAGAATCGAACTCCCATTTCCAGCTTGGAAGGCTGGCATAATAGCCATTATACGAACCCCGCTATCAGGGGGAAGACTCTGCTTCCGCTCCAGTATTGTGGGAGGAGGTGGACTCGAACCACCGAACCCGAAGGAGCGGATTTACAGTCCGCCGCAATTGCCGCTATGCGATCCTCCCAAGTTGTGTGCCTTTGTAGTTCTTGGCACCAGAGTGAGCCGATGGGCGGATTCGAACCGTCGACCCCGAGATTACAAATCACGTGCTCTGGCCAGCTGAGCTACATCGGCAATATTTCAAGCCTTTGTTCAAAAGGACTGCAAAGATACTGATTATTTGCGATTCTCCAAAAATTTTTCAATCTTTTTCGAAACAGATTCTTCATCCATACCGCAAATCGCCCACTGCTCATCTTTTGAGGCATGTCTTATGAACATGTCAGGTATGCCGCAACCTTCCACGACGGGGGCGGATTCCTTGCCGGCATAATACTCGGCTACGGCTCCGAACAGCCCGCCCTTCAGGCTTCCGTCCTCTATTGTCAGCACACGTTTGTATTTTGCCGCTATCCTGTCCAGCATTCCGGTGTCCAGGGGCTTTATGAATCTGAAGTTGTAAACTCCGGCCTTCCCTCCGAACTTCCCGGCGGCCTTCAGGGCAATGCTTGCCGCGGGGCCTGTGCAGATAATGGCCACGTCGCCGCCCTCTGCAAGCTCTTCCGCCTCCCCGACAGGCAGTATCCCGTATGGCGCATCTTTCCAGGATACACCCTCTCCGCACCCGCGCGGGTACCTTATTATGAATGGCCCGTGATCCGTGGCCGAGGCGGTGTACATCAGGTTCTTTAGTTCCGTTTCGTCCTTGGGCGAGCTGATGATGACATCGGGGACCGTACGCAGGGCGGCGATGTCGAACGCTCCGTGGTGCGTCGCCCCGTCTTCGCCGACCAGGCCGGCCCGGTCGAAACAGAGCACCACCGGGAGTTTCTGCAGTGCTACATCGTGCACTATCTGGTCGTAAGCCCTCTGTGCGAAGGAAGAATAGATGTTGCAGAACGGGCGCAGGCCTCCAGCCGCAAGTCCTGCGGAGAAGGTCACCGCATGCTCTTCCTCTATGCCTACGTCGTAGAAGCGGTCCGGGAAACGGACGGCGAACTTGCTCATTCCGCATCCGCTGGCCATGGCCGGGGTGATTCCCACTATGCGGGAGTCCTTCTCGGCAAGTTCGCACAGCACCTGTCCGAAGACATCCTGGTATCTGTCGGCCGGATAGGGCCCGGAAAGGCGTTTTCCGGTCTCGGGATCGAATTTNNNGCGTGCCAGGTGTAGGGGTCGGCCTCCGATGCCGGGAACCCTTTGCCCTTGACGGTGTGCGCGTGCAGCACGCGGGGGCCGCCTATGTTCTTGATGCGCCTCAGCGTGCTTACCACAGCCTCTATGTCGTTGCCGTCGATGGGACCGAAATATCGGAATCCCAATGCCTCGAAGAGGTCTCCTCCCGTCTTTTTCACCATCCACGACTTGAGACTTCGCCACCACCTCTGTATGGAATGTCTGAGCCCCCTTTCTCCCAGCACGTTCCATATTTTTTCCTTGAATGCATTGTAGGGCTGGGATGTGGTTACTTTCAAGAGGTAGTTGTGCAGGCCTCCGAGATTGTGGTCTATGGAGATTTCGTTGTCGTTGAGTATGACGAGCAGGTCGGCGTTCCCGGCCCCTGCATTGTTCAGCCCCTCGAAGGCCAGGCCGCCGGTAAGCGCGCCGTCTCCGATAAGGGCTACCACTTTTTCTTTCCTTCCCTGGATCCTTGCTGCTTCCGCCAGCCCGAGGGCGGCCGAAACCGAGGTGGAGGAGTGCCCGGCGCCGAAACTGTCATACTCGCTTTCGTCCCTGCGCGGGAATCCGCTGATCCCGCCGGATTTGCGCAGCGTCCGGAATGCCTCACGACGTCCTGTCAGGATCTTGTGGGCGTATGCCTGGTGGCCTACGTCGAAGACTATCTTGTCGGAAGGGCTGTCGTATACGTAGTGGTAGCCTACGATGAGTTCCACTGCGCCCAGGCTGGATCCGAGGTGCCCCGGATTGGTCGAGCAGACTTCGATTATATAGTGGCGCAACTCCGCGCACAACTGCTTCAACTCATTCTTGCTGAAGCCCTTGATGTCCGCCGGGGAATTGATTTTGTCCAGAAGTGGATACATTGGGAGTCCGGATTCAGTTTAATTTCACACGATGCAGTTCGGCGGAAAGCAGAAGGGCGACCACGCACACACCCACGAACATCAGTTCCACATGTACCGGGCCTGCTCCGGCCGCCGCCTTGCCAAGAATGACGCCGGCAAGCATCTTGAAGAGCATCAGCCCGAGGTTCTGGATCCAGTAGATGAGCGAATACGCCGTGCCCAGGACCTTGTCCGGCACTATCCTTGGAACCGAAGGCCACATGGCGGCGGGAACCAGGGAGTAGCCGAAGCCCAGGAAAACCATTGCCAGATAGCCCCAGAACGGCACTCCCGCAGGCGCGAAGGCGAGCAGAAGATGGGCGGTCAGGGCCAGTACGGCGCCGATCAGCATCCAGCGCGTGCCATGTCCCAGTTTGTCGACCAGGATGCCGAAGAGCGGAGCGAATATCACGGTCGCGAACGGCAGCATGCTCACCATCCAGCTTGCAGCCTCGGCGGGAACGTCGAAGCGGGGCACCAGGATCGCTCCTGCGAACTTCTTGAATGCTATGATGCTGCTGTAGAAGAATACGCAGAGCAGCGAAATGATGATGAAACGCTTGTTGGTGAGAACCTTGAGTATGTCGGAGAAGTGGAATTCATCGCTTTTCGCCTCATCCTTTCCGGAGGGGAAGCGTTTCGCATCCAAAGCCACGAAAACGCCCCAGAGTATGCATCCGAACAGCAGAAGTGCAAGGCCGAGCATAGCCGGCCTGGATGTTTCCGCCAGAGTGTATGCCTCCTGGCAGGTTTTTTCCGGCACCAGCTTTGGCGCCATCACGAGTGCGAACGCCGTTCCCAGACGTGCGATTGCAAGCTGCAGCCCCATCGCGAAGGCCATGGGGCCGTCCTTGAACCAGCGGGCTATGCTGCGCGTAACCGCCACTCCGGCGATCTCGCTGCCCAGCCCGAATAGCATACAGCCAATGTATGCAATCGTGAGCGACTGTTTTGGAGCGAGTCCCGATGTTATAGCCCAAAGTACAAGTGCCGCTCCCGCGGTCATCAGTCCCACAAAGATGGACCCTGTGATGCGGACGCCCCACTTGTCGAGCAGGATGCCGCAAA
>ONFK01000066.1 GCA_900317065.1 uncultured Bacteroidales bacterium | reverse complement strand
TGGAGCAACTCCAACATCTGCGACAGGGAGGAGTACGACAAGCGCAAGGCGGAGATCCTGCGTTATGCGCGGGAGTTCGGGATAGAGGTGATTGATGATGATTACGACCACGAGGAGTGGCTCGCAAAAGTGGCAAGGGGTCGGGAGGATGCTCCCGAGCGCGGCCCGAGATGCCTGGAGTGCTTCGCTTTCCGTCTTGCCAGGGCCGCGCGCTATGCTGCGGAGCACGGGTTCGGCACGCTCACGACCAGCCTGGCGTCTTCGCGTTGGAAGAGTCTGGAGCAGGTGGATGAGGCCGGGCGCCGGGCATGCGAGGCGGTGGGGGCGGATACGCGTGCGGCTGGCCAAGCAGCTGGCAGCACCGGGCAGACGGTGCAGTGGTGGGGGCGCAACTGGCGCAAGGGCGGCCTTCAGCCACGGCGCAATGAAATCATAAGGGAGCAGAACTTCTACAACCAGACCTTCTGCGGCTGCGAATTCTCGAAGGGCCCTATTTCACAGAATTGATATCCACGTATCCGTTGAGGATGGCGTACACCGTGAGGCCGGCGACTGTCTTGATGCCGGTCTTGCGGGTGATGTTCTTGCGGTGGGTGATGACGGTGTTGATGCTGATGTTGTGCTTGTCGGCGATTTCCTTGTTCAGCAAGCCCTGCGCGACGCTCACCAGAATCTCTATCTCGCGGTCGGAAAGGTCGTCGCGCTCTTCTTTGCCTTTTTCCTGGTGAGAGCAGGGAAGGTCCCTCCAGGATGAGGGGTTCTCGATCAGGCGCACCATGGGCACGAGGATGTTGTCTTCGATGGCGGTGTGGGAGTCGAGATCGCTCTGCAGGGCGAAGATGTAGTTGAGCAGGCGCACGCGCAGGCGGTCGTCGCATGATGTGGGTAAACTCTTGAGTATCAGGTTTTTGAGGTCGGAGAGTTTCTCTTCGATATTGGAGTGGTTCTCTTCGAATTTGTCGATGGAATACGACGGATCGCGCTTGCCCAGGAGCAGCTTCTGCACGTAGGGAATCACCTCACCTTCTTCGTATGCGAAGTGCTTCTCGAGTTCGGCCTTGTAGTCCGAGAAGAACTGCCAGATCACGCGTTTCTGCGCTTCGGAGCAGGGCTCTATGAGATCTTCTATGGTGGATGCCAGCAGCACCAGAGCGTTGTTCATGTAGTAGTCGTGGCTCTGATGCAGATAGCGGAGAATGTCGTCGATGTGCCCGTCGCGCAGAATATCTTCGGAAGGTTCGTATTCCTTGCGTGTGTAGACGTTGCAGATGAGCAGGAAGGTATCGGTGTCGAGATGATTCTTTTCGCAGATGTCCCGCACGCTCTTTTCGCCGAATCCGCCTTCGATGCCGAAGCGTGTGAGCACTGCAAGCAGATGGTAGTTGACCTCGATGAGGTCTGCCATCTTCATTTCTCCATGGATTTGTTTCATAGACACAAAGATAACAAAAATCCCTATATTTGCAGTAATGACCGACGATCGCAAATACGTGAAAGACCTTTCGAAGGGTTCCAAGGAAGCTTTCGAAGCGCTTTATCTGCGGTATGCTTTTCTTGTAGAACGTTTCGTGAGTGCACTGGTGAAGGATCCTGTGGCCACCGACGACATCACGCAGAATATCTTTATGAACCTCTGGGCGAGAAGGGAAAAACTGCCGGAGGAATGCCGTTCTTTCCGTTCATGGCTGTTCACCGCGTCCCGCAATGCAGTGTACGATTGGTTCCGCAGGCAAGACAAACTGCGGAAGGTGGTGTCCATGGATACCGTGGATTTAAGCGGAATACCGGCGGGCGATATGAACAAGGTGATGGACGATGCGGAACTGCTTGATCTTTTGAATGTTGCTGTCAGCAATATGCCGGAAAAGCGGAAACGCATATTCGAGTTGAGCCGTTCGAAAGGGATGAAAAATGCAGAAATAGCCGAACTGCTCGGGGTGAGCGAGAAGACTGTGGAATACCACATAGGCAAGGCATTGGAGGAGTTGCGGAAGCTGTCTTATATAATTTTGCTTTTTTTCTGATTGCGGATTAGGGTTTTCTTCGGAACTTGCGTCAATATAGACAGATGAGCAAGGCAGAAGAAATAATAAGGAAATACGCGGAGGTAACGGGGCCGATAGACGGATTCGGCACCTGGATGGTGTCGGACCGCGATTCTGCGGCCAAAGACGCTGCGCTCGCCGCTTTATGGACAGCCCTTGAGGCAACTCCGGCCGTAGATGATGCGACAGCCCGTGAAGAGAAGCTGGCTGCGCTGCTCGGTCGCTTGAATGCCGCTCCTGCCCTCTCGGATCTTACCGCATCGGTCTCTGCCGCCAGGCCCGTTTCTGCCGGGAGCATAGGCCGGAGGATTCTTCGTTTTTCGTGGATACCTCTTGCCGCGGCAGCCGCCATAACGTTGTTTGTGGTGTTGCATCGGCCTTTTGACGGTTCGCCGGTCGAATTAGTTCCGAAAAACGGCGTGAATCCGGAACAAAGTTTGATTTCCGAGGCATTTGTTCCGAAAAATGCCGGTATTTCGGAACAAAACCCCGTTTCAACATCCGCCACGGCCCATCAGCCCACTTCCGACTCTGACCCCGTGTGCAAAACCACCCCGAATTGCACACCGGAAGCCGAAAAAACGCCCTCCAGTGTGCAAATAACCCCCGATTTGCACACGGCCCCTGCCGGAACTGCCCCCGAATCTGCCGAATCTGCCGGAACTGCCACAGCCCCTGCTGGAACCGCCCCCGAACCTGCCATTGAGCCAAGCCCTGATCCGTGGAAAGCCATGGAAGAGGAAGACAGGCAGGCTGCAGCGAAGGCTGCCCGCAAACGTCGTGCTTCAATCGCTGTTTTCGGTGCCGGCGGCGCCATGTCGCAGGCGAAGGGCTCGATCCATAAGTCTAACACTGTTGCAGTTATTGATGAACCCGCGTACGGTAGTGAACTGGAACCTGACTATGGGTTTATCGGAAGCAACCCTGTGGAAAAAAGAACGATACACGACCTTCCGCTCAATTTCGGAATGTCGCTGCGCATACCCATTGCCGGCAGGCTCTCTCTGGAAAGCGGACTTACGTATAGTTTTCTCCGTTCTTCGGCGAGAAACCTGCACTATCTTGGTCTGCCTCTGTATCTGCAATGCGATATTCTCCGCGGACAGCGTGCCAGCGTGTATGTCTCAGGGGGCGGCAGTCTTTCGTATTGCATTGCCGGAGGAGGAAAGGAACACCCCTGGCAGCCCTCCGCTTCCGTGTCTGCCGGAGCCGAGTATAGCATTTTCAAGGGCGTGAGCGTTTTTGGGGAGGCATCTTTCAGCCATTATTTCGACGACGGCTCCCCGCTGGAGACTTACTACGGCCTTAATCCGGATACTCCTTCATTCAGGGCCGGACTCCGTTTTGTTTTATCCAAATGATTGACTATAATTGTATTGATATGAAAAAACTTGCATTTTTACTGACTTGTGTCCTGGCTCTGCTGGTGGCAGGGTGCGAAAAGGCGCAAATGAAAAACTCCGGATTTGATGAACCTGACGATAACGTTGTGCCCATAGAGCGGCACGATATCAAGCTCACCGTCGAGCAGCAGAAGCTTGTGGAAAATGGCAACGGATTTGCGTTGAATCTGCTCAAGGAGGTAGCGGCTCAAGAAAAGAAGAGTTTCATGGTGTCGCCGCTCAGTGTAGAATACGTTCTGGCCATGCTTGCAAACGGGGCGGCGGGCAATACCCGTGACGAAATCCTCGGTCTCCTTGGCTTCGGGCACGAACAACTTGACTTTGCCAATGAATTCTACGGATATCTGACAGAAGAACTCTACGGTGCCGACAACACAGTGCGCCTGAACCTCGCCAATGCTCTGATATATAATACTATGTATAGCGGGTTGAGGAAAGATTACATTTCCAAACTGGATAATTATTACGATGCTCTTGTGAAGGGGTTTGATTTCGCGAAGGAGGGTCAGCAGGCTTTGTCGTATATCAATAATTGGTCGAAGGAGCAGACTCGCGGGATGATACCGGAACTCGTCAGTTCGCTTGATCAAGGGATTTATCTGATTCTCATGAATGCCCTTTTTTTCAAAGGTACCTGGAATTCGACAAATAAGTTCAAGGAAAGCGATACAAAACCGGGAGACTTCCATCTTGCCGGCGACCTTATGAAGAAAGAGAATTTCATGTACCAGGAAGCATGTATACCCTATTCATATAGTGATTACTTCCAAATTGCCAGCTTGAAATATGGCAATGGTGCGTTTACAATGGATGTCATTGTGCCGCATGAATGGGTGACGGTAGAAGAGGCTTTGTCGTCGCTGTCTGCAGACTACTCTAAATCCTTGAGTTCAAATTGGATAGGAAACGTAAAAGTTAAACTCCCGGTATTCGGAACAGTATGCGACAGGATTGGCCTTAAGCTTGTCTTGAATAATATGGGAATGAAAGATGCATTCGATTCCGCAAAGGCGGATTTCTCCCTTATGTCGGATACGAAGGTTTGGGTTTCTGACATTTTCCAGAAATCCAAGATCAAAGTAAACGAAAAAGGTTCCGAGGCGGCAGCTGTAACGGTGACTTTTATGGCGGGCAGCCCCGGTCCGGGATTCACGCCTCCTCCGGTTCCCGAAGTTTACGCCACGCGTCCGTTCTTCTATGCAATTCGCGAAACCAGCACCAATACGATTCTGTTCATGGGCTATTATAACGGAAATTAATTTTTGAAATTTTTCAAAAAATTATTGCAATTCAATAAAATTTTATATATTTGCAGAAAACGATGTAACAAAAGTTTTCTGCAATTTTTTAATTTATATAGTATATGGCAATCTGGTGGTCTTCTCTTAGTGTTTTGAGCAAAATCCTCTGGGGCGTGACTCTGGCAGCAACGCTGGTGTTCATCATCCAGAGCGTACTCACTTTCATCGGTGCGGATATGGATTCCAACACCGATTTCGACATGGACGCCTCCGATATCAGTGGTGACCTTGACGGAGGAATCAACCTTTATACCTTCCGCAACTTCATCAATTTCATCCTGGGATTCGGGTGGACGGCCATCCTGCTCAAGGACAGCGTGAAGTCGAAGGCCCTGCTGATCGTCATCGCCGCCCTCGTGGGCATCGCGCTCGTCGCGATCGTGATGTATCTTTTCAAATTGCTTGCGAAGATGCAGCAGAGCGGCACCATCGACGTCTACAAGCAGGCTGTCGGTTGCACCGGAAGGGTGTACCTGACCATCCCCGGCGAACGCAGGGGCGAGGGCAAGGTGCAGATAACCATCAACGAGTCGGTGCGTGAGTACCAGGCACTTACCGACGGCGACACCATCAAGACCGACACCCCCATCAAGGTTGTGGAGGTAATCAACGAAAGCACCCTCCTGGTCGAAGAACTGAACTCTCTAATTGTATAAAGATATGGAAATCTACGTAATCCTCATTCTCGTGGCCGTAATCTTCATCACGATCTCGGCCATCCTCAAGCGCTATCGCCGCTGCCCTTCCGACAAGATTCTTGTCATCTACGGTAAGACCGGCCGCAAGTCCTCCGCACGGTGCATCCACGGAGGCGCAGCCTTCATCTGGCCCGTATTCCAGGATTATGCCTATCTCGACCTGAAACCCATCAGCATCGAGTGCAATCTTACCAACGCCCTTTCCAAGCAGAATATCCGCGTGGACGTGCCCTGCCGCTTCACCGTGGGTATCAGCACAGAGGCCGACGTTATGACCAATGCCGCCGAGCGTCTCCTCGGGCTCACCACCGACAGCATCCAGAGCATCGCGACCGATATCCTCTTCGGACAGCTCCGTCTCGTCATTGCGACCATGGACATCGAGGAGATCAACGCCGACCGCGACAAGTTCCTCGCGAGCGTCAGTGCGAACGTCGAGGCCGAGCTCCGCAAGATCGGTCTGAAGCTCATCAACGTGAACGTCACCGATATCCGCGACGAGTCCGGCTACATCGAGGCCCTCGGTAAGGAGGCTGCCGCGAAGGCCATCAACGACGCCAAGAAGAGCGTGGCAGAGCAGAACCGTTACGGTGAAACCGGAAAGGCGAATGCCGACAAGGACACCCGCGTGAACGTGGCTGCCGCCGATGCCGACGCCGTGAAGGGTGAGAACAACGCGAAGATCGAAATCGCGAATTCCGACGCTCTCCGCCGCCAGAAGACCGCAGAGGCCGATCGCCTCGCAGTCGCTGCCGAGAAGGTGCAGGCCGCAAAGGCCCTCGAGGAGGCTTACCAGAGCGAGCGCGACGCCGAACTTGCCCGCGCCGAGCGCGAGAAGGCAACCCAGCAGGCTAACGTCGTGGTGGCCGCCCAGATCGACAAGGAGAAAGCCATCATCGAGGCTGAGGCCGAGGCCGAGCAGATCCGCCGCAAGGCAAAGGGTGAGGCGGATGCCATCTATGCGAAGATGGATGCCCAGGCCCGTGGTGTGTTCGAGATCCTTACCAAGCAGGCACAGGGCTTCAACCAGCTCGTAGGTGCTGCCGAGGGCGATGCCCAGAAGGCCGTGCTGATGATGATCGCCGACAAGCTGCCCGAACTCGTGAAGACGCAGGTCGAGGCCGTCAAGGGTATCAACATCGACAAGGTAACTGTTTGGGACGGAGGCAGTTCCGTGAACGGAAAGACTGCTACTTCCAACTTCATCTCCGGAATGATGCAGAGCGTACCTCCGCTTAACGACCTCTTCAAGATGGCCGGCATGGAACTCCCCAGCTACCTCAAGAAAGATTCTAAACCTGAAGAGCAGCCCGCTGCAGAGGAGAAGTAGTCATGCCGATAATGATCAATATAGACGTGATGCTGGCCCGCCGGAAAATGAGTTCCGGCGAGCTTGCCTCGCGCATCGGCATCACCCCTTCCAACATGTCCATCCTCAAGACCGGCAAGGCAAAGGCTTTGCGCCTGAGCACGCTCGAATCCCTCTGCCGTGAGCTCGAATGCCAGCCGGGAGATATTCTGGAGTACATCCCGTGAGTGAATTTCTCTACATAATGTTCTCTTTCCTGCCATTCATGGTGTGCCTTGTCTGGCTCGCCATGTATGCGGTGGAATTGCGTGCAGTGTCTCTGCCGAAGAAGCTGATGACCATCTTTGCGCTGGCGTGCACGACTCTGTATTTCTGTCATTCCTGGTTCTTCATGGCGGAGGATTGGGAGTATGGGATAGTGGATGCAATCTATCTCTTCTGCAACCTTTCCGTATATCCCCTGTTTTATTGCTATCTGTCCGTCCTGACCAGGGATGAGTCTTTCCGCGGGTGGATTTTCCTGCTGTTGCTTCCGGCCCTGGTGTTTTCGGTACTGGCTTATCTTACCGGAGGATCGGTTAAGGTTCTGGATGTGGCGAAGGTGGTGTTTGCTCTGGAGGTGGTCCTTGTGGCGGTGTTTGGTTTCATGCATCTTTCGACATTCGACAAAGAAGTGCGCAACTATTACTCCAACACGGAAGGAAAGACTTTGCGGAGCACTTCCGTCCTGCTTGCCTGTTTCATTACCATTTCATTGGTCTCCACGGTCGCCAACTTGATAGGCCGCGACGCTTTCCTGCATTCGCCCCTGCTCGGCATCCCTTCAGTGCTCTTTTCCATAATGCTCTTCAGCATCTTCCATGTCAGCTACAAGATAGATTTCTGGGCAAGGGATTTCAAGGAAGAGGTGATGGAAGACGACACCCGTGCCGGGGAAGCCGGTCCGGAGCAGGAGAACGCCCTGCTGGAGGAGAGAATAGCTGCGGCGATGGAAGAGCAGAAACTGTATCTGCGTCCCGGGCTGAAGATTTCGGATGTGGCTGCGGCGGTAGGCTCCAACCGGACCTATGTATC
>ONFK01000050.1 GCA_900317065.1 uncultured Bacteroidales bacterium | reverse complement strand
CGGACGACATGCCTGCGATGTCCGCACGCGGCATCTGGCTCAGCATACCAATCCCTGCAAACGATTACGTGGGGGATTACAAGGGGCTGCTCCGCATTTCCGCAGGAGAGAAGGAACTCGCGGTCCTGCGGCTGACGGTCCGTTCCGGCAGACGCGTCCTGCCCCCGCCCGCGGAATGGCATTATCACCTCGACCTCTGGCAGAATGTCTTCTCCATCGCACGCGATTACGGCGTGAAGCCGTTCAGCGACGATTTCTACACCGTGGTGCGGCCATATCTGCAAAGATTGGCCTCTGCGGGCCAGAAAGCCATCACCGCGCCCATACTCCATGCTCCATGGGGGGAGAATCCGGGTTCGGCCGGCAATTTCCTGAGCCTGATTGCCTGGGTGAAGCGCCTGGACGGAAGCTGGGAGTTCGACTATACCATATTCGACAGGTACATTCGTTTCGCAATGGACTGCGGAATCACCGGACAGATAAGCTGCTATACTCTGGCACCGTGGAGCTATTCCTACCGCTACTTCGACGTCGCGTCGGCGTCTTTCAAGAGTATTATCCTCCGTCCCGAGAACAAGGACTGTGAACAGGTGCTGTCGCAGTTCGTAAAGGATTTCGCGGCGCATCTTCGCCGTAACGGATGGTTCGAAAAGGCGGCCATCGCCTTTGACGAGCGCCCCCTGGAGGACATGAAAAACATCATCCGGATAATCCACGATGCGGAACCGGAGTTCAAGATTTCGCAGGCGGGCTTCGAGTATATGCCGGAAATAGATGCCTCGGTGTATGACTATTCGCTTGCGTCCTACAAGGATTTTCCGGAAGGCCGCACGGAAGCCCGCCGCTCAGAAGGGAAGAAGAGCACGTATTATATCTGCTGCCCGGAAATACGTCCCAACCGATATGTGTTCTCCGAGCCCTGGGAGTCTGCGTATATTGCCTACAACATGGCTGTGCGGGGCGCGGACGGATTTCTCTGTTGGGCCGTGTTCCACTGGATGGGGAACCCCCTTCTGGACGCCCGCTGGAGCAACTACTGGTCCGGGGAACTGTTCATGCTGTATCCGGGGAACCGCAGTTCCGTCCGTTTCGAACGTCTGGTAGACGGTATCCAGGATTACGAAAAGATGCGTATCTTCCGGCAGACCGCCACTCCGGAGCAGATCCGCCGTCTGGACTCCGCCCTCGATCCTTTCAGGGCGACTCTCAAGGTTAAGGACCGTTACAATATAGAAAACCGGTCGTATGTGCCGGTTTCGATTGCCGAAGTCAAGAAAATCCTGCTCGAGAAATGAAACGTCTGATTTACATACTCCTGTTTTTTGCCTGTGCGATGCCGCTCGGCGGGCAGAACCGTACTCAGAACGGCGCGCTCACCGGCCAGAAGAAATATCCCCTGCTGAATTATTTTGAACTGGCCTGCCCCGAGCCCGCCGTCGTTTCCGAGTGGAAGGA
Source organism: uncultured Bacteroidales bacterium (assembly GCA_900317065.1). GTDB lineage: Bacteria > Bacteroidota > Bacteroidia > Bacteroidales > UBA932 > Cryptobacteroides. Next base: position 7,367 of record ONFK01000050.1, on the reverse strand, counting down.
TGTAAAGGGGGTGCAGATTTCGTGGGGGAGCGTCGACTCTTCCTACGCCAAGACTTCCGTTCCCGTTTCCAAGGTGGTGAAAGCGCTGCGTCTGGACGCCTGGAGAGGGGAGACCGTGATGGCGCAGGCTCTTGTCTGGAGTGCTAAGTCCGCCCCGGATGTGACTTTCAGCCTGGACCTTCCTTTTTCTGCCGAGACGGGGTATGTGCGCTACAATCCGGATCCTGATGTCATTGACACCTTTCCCCGGAGCCTCGACCTGCAGCCCATGACCTGCCAGCCCGTCTGGCTCGCGATTTCAATTCCCCGGGACGCCTCTCCGGGCACTTACCGGGGGAAGTTGACGGTGCGTAGCGGTGCGGAGGTCGCCGGAGTGCTGTCGCTGGCCGTCAAGGTAGACGCCCGGATCCTGCCAGATCCGTCGAGGTGGCGGGATGTCCCGGACATGATCCCGAATCCCTGGTCCGTCGCCCGCTATTATCATCTCGCAGAATGGAAGACGGAGTATACCGAGGCGTGGAGCCCGGAGCATTTCGAGAACATGCGTCCGCTGATGGAGCGGCTCTCCTCCGCAGGCATGAGGAAAATATACGTTCCGGAATCGGACCTCGGACTTAAGACTACGGATGCCTACCGCCCGATGACGGTGCGGCTTGAAAGGCTGGACGGCACTTCGGCGGAGTATGCCGATGTCCGGGATGCTTGGATTGCTTTCATGCGCTCCTGCGGCTTTGACGGGCCTGTAGTCACACTGACCGAGGCGAGAGACAAACTCCAATATTGCTCCTGGCCTGCAGAAGTGATTCTTGACGGGCGCGCTTCATCCGCTCATCCCGACGATGCTTTTCTGGTATATCCCGGCAACCGCCCTTCCGTCCGCTGGATGCTGCTGCTGCGCGACCTTCAAAATAATCAAAAAAAATTTGCAGGCAGATAAAGAATCGTTATATTTGCAGTGTCAGCGTATCCTGCGCGTTAAAGCAGGGGACAGAATCAATCCAAAGTGAGCGGGCTTCCTTCCCAAAGAAGACCTGCTTATGCAATTTTCAATCAAGTTTCCTTTAGTTTTGGTGGCTGCAGCCGCCGTCGTGCTGTCGTGCTCGCGCGAAAGCGCCTATGGCGATGCAGGCAAAAACGAGGATCTGCCGGGAGTCGTAGGCATGTGCTACGACGACGGCAGTTCTACATCGACGGCTCTTGCGGTGTATTGGGATCCGCGCCCTGCGATGCGCAGAGGGGCGGCATCCTTCACGATACAACTTGTGAGACGCCTTGGCGAAAGCGCCGGCAACGTATACGACGCCGAATTCTCCCGTACCTTCTCGACTTCGGATTCGGACACCCCCGGTGCCGTAATATTTGAAGGCCTGGAGACGGAATCCCGTTATTATGTACGCGGCCGCGCCAATTATCCCGGGGGCAGATTCTCCGACTGGACATATCTTTACGGAGAATACAGCAAGGACCCGGCGGTAGTGATGGTAGGTACCGGCATTTTCGACGGTCCCGTGACCGACGCCACCGGCGCATATTCAAAACTGATACGTGCTACGGAGTCTACGCTCAGTTTCGCTTTCTCTTCTACCGAGTGGGAACATATCTCGACGGACCTCAAGCAGAGCTACAATATCGAGCTGTTCCGGGATGAAGCCTGCACGGATCTCTTCGTATCGTGGATAATCGATCCGGTTGCGACCGCCGGGGTGTTCTCGATGAATTTCCCTCCCAGGTTCATATTCTCCGGACTGGAGAGCGATACCGACTACTGGTTCCGCGTGACCGACGAAAGCGATTCGGAAAACATCATGGTCAGCGAACCCCTGAAAGCGCATACGGAACCTTCCCGAGTGGTGGTATCCGGCTCCGGCACGGTGGCTGCAGGCGAAGTCGCCCTCTTCGAAGATTTCAGCGAGCTGGTATACTACGGATCCATACTCGACGGGGAGAATGCGGCCGGATTCAACACCGCGTCCCGCGGAAACCTCGCCGGAATCTATCCTGCCACGGGAGTGAATCCTACGACCGTGAACAAGCAGTTCGTGACGGGATGCGGCAATGAAGGAAGGCTCTTCGACACCATGCAGAATCCTCTTAAGACTACAAGACTCGACACTTGGGGGTGGTGTAATGAAAACGGTGTAATCGGAGCTCTCTGCCACCGCTGCGCAGTGCTTAAACTCGGCAATGCGTCATATACCGCTTCCATTGTCACTCCGGAACTCGGCAATCTGTCCGGCACGGCCACGGTCGAGGTGAGTTTCAAGGCACAACTTGTGGATCCCGACAACGACCAGCCGCATCTGCTGGTCGAAGCCCTCGACAATGCGACATATAATTCCACCAGCCGCGAAGTCACCAGGGATCCTGCCCATACGGTGAGCAAGCCCGTGGAAGTGGAGAAGAAAATGGAGATGAAGACATATTCGGTGACGCTGGAAAACGTCGGACCCGGAACGAGGATAGCCATCGGCGGCGATCCTTCGCTGAAAGCCGGAAAATACATCCGCGTCTTCGTCGATGACATCCAGGTCAAAGTTGTATCCTATAACTGATTATCGCGATGAAAAAAATCTTTACCATAGCATCCGCCCTGCTGCTCGCCCTGGCTGCGTGCGCGCAGACCCAGACCATACGCGTTTTCTCGCACCGCGGCGGACGGATGGAGCATGATGAGAATACAATGCAGGCCTTTCAGGCCAGCGCCAAGGCCGGATACCGCGGCTTCGAAACCGATATCCGCATGACAAAGGACGGAAAACTGATCATAACCCACGACTCCACCCTGGACCGCACCACCAACGGTACGGGTACGGTGGAAGAAAAAACCTGGGAAGAGATTCACGCCCTGGACACCAAGAAGGGGAACAAGATGCTCACCCTCGATGAACTTCTGGAATTCCTGAAACCAATGAAAGGCCTCTACGTCGAGTTTGAACTTAAAACCACGCCGGTGGAACTCTATCCGGAACCGAGGCTCCGCGAGTATTGCGAGAAACTGTATTCCGCAGTCATGGCCGCCAAACCGGCCGATGCGGAGTATGTCTTCACTTCTTCCGACTACAGGGGGCTGCGTTATCTGCAGCAGATGCATCCCGGCGTGGATCTGCTCCTGATTACCGGCAAGCCGCTGAACGACGAAACCATCGCCCTTTGCAAGGCCATGGGAATCAGCCGTATAGGCGCAGTCATGGAAGGCAGCAGCCGTGCATCCGTCACGAAGGCCCACAAGGAAGGACTTACGGTCAGCCTCTGGCCCGGGCACAGCGTGGACGATTTGGTGCTTGGCGCATATCTCGGGGCGGATTTCATGTGTACGGATATTCCTATTGAAGTGAAGAAATTCGCTGCGAAAAAGACCCCGTGGTTGAATGTAATCTACTGACAGAGAATGAAAAAGATAATCCATATTTTATTGCTTGCGGCCATCCCGGTCTGCATTGCGGCCTGCGATGGCAAAGAGGATCCCGTAAAAGGGGATTCGCTCACCTTCGACATGAGTGAGATGCTGCTGCAGCTCGGCAATTTCAAGCAGCTCGAAGTATATTCCGTAACCGGGGGACAGAAAGACCTGGTGAACAACAGCGACCTTGAATGGTCCTGCGACGCTCCCGACGTCCTTTCCGTTACTGAAGGTATACTCAAAGGCCTGAACAAGGGCGTCGCCAACGTGAAAGCCGCATACGGAGACATGTCGGCGTCCCTTAAGGTCACGGTGCGTGACGGGCAGTCGATAACGGGAATCGACGCCGCCTTTACAGCGGACAACATGTATGACATGGGCCACCTGCTTACGGGCAATGCCGGATTCCAGCAGTTCGACATCGACAAGGACGGCAATATTTATTACGCCACTTCAAGCGCTGAGTATTACAGGATACTCGTAGATAAAGTAGTTCCTTCAAAAGGAGGCTCCGACAAGGTAGAGGCGACCATGACCTTCTACTATTCCGGACACCTGACCGGCATGAGCGTGGAAGACGCCGCCGACGGGACTTATATCTGGATCCCCGAATATGCGGGCAAGAATACGAGCGAGAGTTCCAGCCAGTATAAGGAATACTGGGGGATGCAGACCATAGGCCGCGTGAAGTTCGAGAACGGCAAGAAGGTTTCGCCGGACGATCCTTCCATCGAGCATTTCTGGCTCGGGAACACCCTGAGCACGATGAACGTGGCGGTCGACCCGGACCACGACATCATCGCATTCTGTTTCCATGATCCGCAGTACGGTACCGGGAATGACGGAACCAGCCGCCGGATCCGCATGTACAAGCTGAGCGAGGTGATGGCCCTGCCGCTGGAAGACTGCACCCTCAAGGAACGCACTTATGGCGGCGACGGGGCGCCGGATGCCTCCCAGGTTACGCATACCCCTACCATCAAGGCCCGCAATGTGCTCAAGCTGACACCCGTGGCGGAAATCGGCACTCCCAACAAGGGAAAGACTCCCGACGATATCTGCTATTATGCATGGCAGGGCTTCGACGTGTATGACGGAAAGGTATACTTTGTGGAAGGAACCGCCGTCAAGAATATGGGAGGCTCCCGTGCGGCTCTCACAATCTGGAACTACGACGGAACGCTTTACGAACCCCGTTCCTTCGTGCGTGTCGTCCAGAATGCCTCCGACCTTTCGCGTTTCGGAATCACCGAAACCGGTGCCATGGAATCGGAAGGCGTAAAAGCGTGGAACGGAAATCTTTATCTCGGATTCAACTCCTGGGGATACAAGGGCTCCAATGCCGTGCGAGGAAATGTTTTCAAATACGATTTGCCTGAATGAACATGAAAAAGACGCTTTTGATACTTTGTGCATTCCTGGCCCTGACGGCCTCGAGTTGCGATAAACAGAACACGGCATCGCAGGAGCAGGAGGCCGCCAAGGGTGAATATGTGCTTTCGTTCACATCCGACACCCTCCGCTACCTCGGCGTAGGGGAGAGCCTGAGTTTCGAGGTGAAGGTGGCCGCCGCTCCTTCCGAAGACAAGACCATAGGGCTGTATGTCCCTGCCAACACCAGTGAATACTGCCGGGCCTACAACTATAAATATGCCGCTGTAGCCCAGCCTCTGGCCAAATCGATGTACACCCTCGGAACGGCCGAGTTGAAGGCCGGACAGACCGAAGCTGTGCTGAAACTGGATATCGACCAGTCCGCCGTGCACGCCGCAGTGAGCGAGAAGCCTTTCCTGATCCCGCTCTCCGTGCAGAGTACGGACGGTACGATGAAGAGCCACGACACGCGTTATGTGCTGGTCCCTTCCTACTCCGTTTCGGAAGAAGGAAAGACCAGGGTGCACACTGCCGGAGCCAGCTCTTTCCTGGAGATTTCCTATCCTTATTCCGGGAATACCAAGGCGCTGATTTTCTGCCCCGGCGGCGGTTACAGCTCGCTTGGAACCAAGGATGTCGAAACCTGGGAAGGACAGGGCATCACCATGGCCCTTCTCAACTACACTCTCCCGATAAACGAACTCATAGGACGGCACGACCTTGTCATCCAGGATGCGGGCGATGCAGTGGATATCATGCGCGCGAACGCTTCCCGCTGGGGAGGTTACTCGCAGGTGGGCACGGTCGGCCGTTCTGCCGGAGGACATCTTGCAGGACTCACGGCGAATCTATTCAAGGACAAGGTGGACTACCAGATCCTGCTTTATCCCGTAATCAGCATGGATATAGCCCGTTCCCACGAGGGTTCAGTACTTCATTTTCTCGGTTACAACCGCTCCCAGGCCGACGTGGATGCCTATTCCCTCGAAAAGATCGTGACGGCTGACACACCGCGCGCCTTCGTGGCCTACTCCTACGATGATGCCGTGGTCCCTCAGAAATACAACGGTCCTGTGTATGTGAAGGCCCTCCAGGCTGCCGGAGTCGAAGTCCATGACGATCCTCACGACACCGGCGGACATACTACCGTCAACTGGTCTAATTTCCCTTCCGATATGCATGCATGGCTTAAAACGTTCTGAGTATGAAAAAGATTCTGACATATACATTCGCCGTCCTGCTTGCGATTGCGTGCGGCGGCCCCAAAGAGGTGCAGCCCGACGTTACTGAAGGCGAGATCGTGCCTCCTGCATACCTGCGTTACGATGCATCGGCATCTTCCGCGGAAGCGCTGGCGGTCATCTGGAATAGCGAAGACGCATATCGCAACGGCGCGGCTTCCTATACCGTCCAGCTTGTGAAGAATCAGGACGAAGAGATCGCCGACGGCGAGATCTCCAAGACGGTAATGTCCTATGCTCCCCGCCGGAATGACGCCTGCGTTTTCTTCGATCTCGCGCAGTTCGAAAGATACTATGTCCGTATCCGTGCCGATTTCAGCAAGGGATCTTCCGACTGGGTATATATAGTGGATGACTCCGGGCTCCCCACGGTGGTCGAAGTCGGGCGCGGCCCTGTGGAGGGCGGCATCGCTCCCACCGTCGAACCTGAAATACGCCTTCTGAGAGCTTCTGCCGGAACGATTACCGTCGAGTGGTCCGTGACCGGATTCGAGGAACTCGCACAGGATGTCAGGCGCGGTTATCACATCGCGCTCTACAAGGATGAAGCCGGCACCGACCTGGATGTGGCGTGGGGCCTTGACAGGTCTTTCTTCGAAGGGAACTACCTCGCCGGCTCCGCCGACATTTCCTTCCCGGCCTTCGTCTTTACGGGATTGGAAAGCGGAAAGGACTATTGGGTCGAGGTGAAGGATTCTGTCTCCACCCTCAAGAGTCCGCTGTTCAAGGCAAGCACCGCGCAGTCGCAGGTGGTTCAGGTAGGCACGGCTCCTGCCAAGGCCGGCGACGTCCTCCTCTATGAGGACTTCGACGAACTGCTCTGGGGCGGCCAGGCGTGGCCTGTTGCAAACGGCTACAATACAATGCAGCGCATCAATGTCTCCTCCTTCGCCGAGGCCAGGGCTTCCGGGGAAGTGGAGATAGACGCCGAGAACGGTTTCTATCCCGTCACGTCCGGCACTTCCATGGTGCTGTTCTCCACAATCCAGAAACTGGTCCCTTCCACCAGGCTTGCGGACTGGGGACAGGTCTGCGAAAACGGCAACAAACTCCAGATAGGCGCCAAGGCTGGACAGATACTGCTCGGATCCAACAATCTTGTCGGGGAAATCGTGACGCCTCCCATCACCAACATGTCGGAGGTCGGTACGGTCGAACTCAGTTTCGACGCAATGCCGTCCTACATACGCGACAGGCAGGATTTCAAGATTGAAGTCATTTCCAACTCCACGTTCAGCACCGCCAACAACGTGGTGACAGTTGCCGACGGAGGTTCCTACATTACATCAGCATTCGATATCGAACCCGGATACGAATACAAGCGCTATACTGTCGAGATAGAGAACTTCCCT
>ONFK01000052.1 GCA_900317065.1 uncultured Bacteroidales bacterium | reverse complement strand
TGATATCCGGCCTTGGTATTCTCGTCGAGGAAGAAGTTGATGAGAGCCCTCTGCAGACGCGCGCCCTTTCCTTTATATACAGGGAAGCCTGCGCCGGTGATCTTCACGCCGAGGTCGAAGTCGATGATGTCGTATTTCTTTGCAAGTTCCCAGTGAGGAAGCGCGCCTTCGGGGAGTTTGACCTCGGGGCCGCCTTCCTTGACAACCAGATTGTCGGCTGCGTCCTTTCCTTCGGGGACGAGACTGCAAGGGGTGTTAGGCAGAAGCACGAGCTGATTCTCAAGTTCGGATGCGACCTGCTCGCCCTGTGCGAGGAGCTCCGCGCTCTTCTGCTTGAGAGCAGCCACTGCGGCTTTTGCAGCCTCTGCGGCATCCTTGAGGCCCTGTTTCATCAGACCGCCGATTTCGGCAGCCTTCTTTTTCTGCTCGGACAGCAGGTTGTCGCTCTCCACCTGGAGGGCGCGGCGCTTCTCATCGAGTTCAAGTACCTTGTCCACGATGGGCTTTGCGTCAAAATTCTTGACTTTCAGGCGCTCGATGATGGCCTGAGGGTTTTCGCGAAGCGATTTCAGTGTAAGCATAACTGTATATCTTTAATAAAACGGCCCACACTCGTCCCGGAGTGCAGGCCTCGTTCTATAGGCTCATAATCCTCCGAGATTAGTTCTCAAAAGGAATAACTGAGACGTAGGATTTGTCCTCTCTCTTGCGGGTGAACTTTACGGTTCCGTCTACGAGAGCATAGAGAGTGTGGTCCTTGCCCATGCCGACGTTCTTGTCGGGATTGTGCACGGTGCCGCGCTGGCGTACGATGATGTTGCCGGCCTTAACGACCTCGCCGCCGAACTTCTTGAGGCCGAGACGTTTGCTATGCGACTCACGACCGTTCTTGGAACTTGATTGACCTTTTTTGTGTGCCATAATGCTTAAGCGATTTCGTTAATTTTGATCTTGGTAAGTTTCTGGCGATGACCGTTCAGCGTCTGGAAGCCCTTGCGACGGATCTTCTTGAACACGAGAACCTTGTCTGCCTTTACATCGTCTGCGATCACGGTTGCCTTGACAACTGCGCCTTTAACGTAGGGAGCACCGACTTTGACCTTGCCCTCAGCGTCTACGAGGAGCACTTTGTCAAACTCTACTTCTGAATCCTTGGCCTGAGGAAGGCGGGGTACGAAAATCTCGTTTCCGGCCTCAACCTTGAACTGGCTGCCTGCAATGTCTACAATTGCGTACATAAAACAAAAAACTTTTTAAAGTTTTGGCTGCAAGCGGTCGCTCTCGGGAGCGACTCTTAATACGTGGCTCGACAGTCTTCTGAAAAATCGGACTGCAAAAGTAGCAAATTTTCGCTATTCTGCAAAATAATTTAGTATTTTTGCCTTGAAAACAAAGTTGTTACGGAATGGATACCGCGTTCATTTATTACAAGCCGGTCACTGGCAAGAGCAACATAGGCCGCCGCAGCGAGCAGACGGTGATTGCCAACCTGCTCGAACAAGGCGAGAACATAGCGATTTACGAACCGGCCAAGACCGGCAAGAAGTCGCTGATGCAGCAGACCTTCCTCAACATGCGCATCTCCGGCAGGAATTTCAGCACGGCAGAGGTCCCGATGCTGCAGATACGCAGCACCGAAGAATTCCTGCTCGCCCTGGGCTCCGCCGTCATTCGCGCCGAGGCCACCACGCCGGACGAGTACCAGAGCATAGTCCAGGGTTGTCTTCCGGACACCCACTTCGTATTCGACCATGCGCAGTACGCCTCCAGCGACTGCATCCTGTCGCTGAACTGGAGCGTGGACGAAAACGACATCCGCTCCGTCCTCTGCCTCCCCTGGCGTCTCGCCGCCGTCACCGGCCGCAAGATTTACATAATACTCGAAGAGTTCCAGAACATCACCTTCCTCGACGGCTGGGAGAAGTTCATTAAAATCTTCGAAGAAGTCGTGCGCACCAACCAGAGCGGACTCTGCAACTTCATTTTCCTGGGCTCGGCGGTGAATGCCATGAAGTATCTGTTCGAAGAGAAAGTCTACTTCCACAGGCATGTCAGCCACGTGGCGATAGGAGAGATTGAATCCCGCGAGATCACCGACCACATCGTGCGCGGCTTCCTCACCAGCGGCAAGGTCATCGACCGCGACCTTATGATGAGCGTGTGCAAGCGCTTCCGGAACAATATCTGGTACATCAACCACTTCGCTTCCATCTGCGACCATCTCACCAAGGGATACATCACCGACGCCACCCTGCAGGAGGCGCTGGACATGCTGATATCCATCCACGAGCCCCGTTTCAAGGAGCTTGTATCGGACCTGACCGGTTTCCAGGTCTCGCTGCTGCAGGCCACCCTGGACGGATGCAAGCGCTTCAGCTCCGCGGAAGTGATCGAGCACTACAACCTGCACTCTTCCGCCAACGTGCGCCGGCTGAAGGACGCCCTCTGCAAGAAGGAGATCATCACCTTCACCGACAACGACGATCCCGTCGTGCTCGATCCGCTGTTCGAGTACTGGCTCAGAAAGTATTTCTTCAAGATGAAAGACGAATGAAAAAGAGACTGGCAGTTCTTACCGGAGCGGGCGTGAGCGCCGAGTCCGGGCTCGGAACCTACCGCGACAACGGCGGGCTCTGGGACAATTACGACCCCATGGAGGTCGCCTCCATCGAAGGATGGTACCGCGACCGCAGCAAGGTGCTGGAGTTCTACAACATGCAGCGGGAGCACCTCCGCGACGCTCGCCCCAACGACGCCCACAGGGCGATTGCGGACCTGGAGAAGGATTATATAGTGGATGTCATCACCCAGAACGTGGACAATCTGCACGAAAGGGCAGGCAGCACGCACGTGGTGCATCTCCACGGAGAGGCCACCAAGGTGAGGCCCGAGAACAGTTACAACGACGAAGACGGCTTCAGCGAGAAGCAGGTCTTCGACGTGGGATACGATGCCGTGCACCTCGGCGACAAGGCCCCGAACGGAGTGCAGCTGCGGCCGCACATAGTGTTTTTCGGCGAGGCCGTTCCCAAGATGGAGCAGGCCATCGACCTGGTCTCCAAGGCGGACATAGTGCTGATAGTCGGCACCTCGCTGCAGGTCTACCCCGCAGCCGGGCTCTACCGCTACGCCGATCCCGATGCACCCATTTATATCATAGATCCAGCCGACGTTCCCCTCTTCGACAAGCGCATAGTGCACATACGCAAAGTGGCGACCGAAGGAATGAAAGATTTCGTGCAGATGTTGTAGTTTCGGAAAATTTTTCTACCTTTGCACCCGCTAAATCGAAAAGGAGGTGATTTTTAAATGATTATAGTACCTGTAAAAGACGGTGAGAACATCGAAAGGGCCCTGAAGAAATTCAAGCGCAAATTCGAAAAGACCGGTGCCGTGCGCGAAATGCGTGCCCGCAAGGAGTTCAAGAAGCCCTCAGTCCTGAAGCGTCTCGCAAAGGAGAAGGCCATCTATGTGCAGCATCTCCGTCTCGAGGAAGATCAGTAAAATCTCCCCTTTTTTAGAAATCTGTAAGACCAGTCCAAATCGGGCTGGTCTTTATTTTTGACTACGGAGTACCGGCAGAATCAGGTTTTCCATGACCGTATAGCCATCCTGGTTGGGATGGCAGCCGTCGGAAGAATACTGCGAAGGCATGCCTTTCTTTGAATCGGCCAGGGCCGAATGGTAATCGACATACGCATAGCCCTTCTGCGCGGCAAGTTCCTTGATCAGCACGTTGAGCTGGATGATTATATCTTCCGGATGGATGGAAGTGGCCCAATAGAAATGCGTGCTGGGAAGGACTGAACACAAGACAACCTTGATTCCGTTTGCAGCCGCTTCCGAGGCCATCCAGGCGATGTTGTCACGAATCTCTTCGTTGGAAACATATACCCCGTCGTTCTGCGCTATATCATTTGTACCGCAAAGGATAACTGTCTGTTTGGGACGCTTCTTCGTCACGCCGGCGTTGAAAACGGTTTTCAGATAGGCGGATGTCTTGCCGGAGAAACCCAGACAGAGAAAATTATTCTCTTTGAAGAACTCCGGGTGCCCTTTGGATTCCTTGACCCAGTTGGCCGTTATTGAATCCCCAATGAAGATCGCATCGTGAATATGCGGGACCACCTCTTGTTTCTTATTATCACATCCGAACAAGAAAAGGACGAGTATGAGCGGCAACAACTTTTTCATATAGCATTTATTGTTTATCTATCGGAACGGAAAGGCAGCGCAGGAATGCCAAAGCAGTTATAAAGTGTGCCCCGGCTCCAGTTGTGGAAACAGTAACGTACTGCAACCGGAGAAGGAACATCGGGAGAGATTACTTCAAGCGTGTATCTGTCCTTAACTGTTCCTGTGGCCGGATAGAAGAGTCCGTCTGCACCAGCCAGTTCGAAGCCCTCGAGATCCTGACCTATGGGAGAAAGGCCAAGCTTTCCAACCTTCATAGTCACAATCGCCTTACCATCAACGAAAACGGCTTCTTTATAGGACGGGCTTTCAGCATCTAATCCAACGGATTCTTTGTATGACGAGTTCCCAACAACCGTGCCTTGAATACCATAAGTTTTGGTAAGGGCCAAGAGAGCCAGGCGGTCCCCCACTTCCTTTTTCCGGCAAGGATGGATGGTGCCATATTCGCCAATATCCACCGTGGCAGCCATGCCGCTATTGGGAATAAGGGCCAGGGCCTTCTCCTGCGCCTCATTAAAAAGAGGAATGGTAATGTTTTCAGGATGTTTGGACTTCCATGGGGCGATCTGGACGAAATAGAAAGGTGCATCCGGATTCTGGAACAGAGAGCGCATCATCTGAACATAGGCCGGTTGCAATCTGACATACTGTTCAGGCCGCATTCTGTTTTCTTCGCCCTGATACCAAAGCATGCCCTTGAATGTAAAGGGGATCAACGGCGCAACCTGACCGTTAAACAAAGTGCAGGGCAGTTTCTGAGCCTTTTCCGGGAGGGATTCGTTATCCAGGAAAGAAAGGTCGAACTGATCGCCAAAATCTTTTTCTATGGTTTCCCTGTTCATCCATGCCTCAATGGGCGTTCCGCCCCAGGCGGATATCAGGATACCCACGGGGACATCAAGGACCGTCTGCAACCGCACTGCAAAAAAATATGCCACAGCGCTTACATTCGCAACGGCCTCTGGGGTATTCTCTTTCCATGTGTTTTGAGTAGTATCCAAAGGCTCTTTTGCAGCCCTTTTCTCTATTGTACACATCCGGATGGGCGTGGATGCTTTTGCAGACATAATTACATCAACTGCTCCTTGGACAGGTTGACTGCGAAAGCCCTTCATTGGCATCTCCATATTTGATTGGCCGCTGCAGAACCATACTTCACCCAACAGGACATTTTCAATCACAGTCTTCTCTCCGTCATTGAATGTGATGCTAAAGGGCCCTCCGGCCTCGGGAGTTGGAATACGAATGAACCATTTGCCGTTCTCATCGGCATTAACACTGTACTTTTGCCTGGTCCAAGAAGGATAAATCCTAACCTTCACGGCACCTTTGTCGGTTGTACCCCAAATTGCGACATCAGTCTGCTGCTGGAGAACCATATTGTCGCTGAAGAAAGAAGGGAGACTAACCTTCGCCTGCAATAGGGTCGCGACGAACAATAACGCAAAGATTATCGGAAGTATTCTTTTAACCATACTAATAGTGTGAACGGATCATCAAAGTGGCATCCTCCAGACCGGGAGATGTGGCATGCAGATAGATCTTGCCGGCTTCGGAAGATGAAGACTGCACGATGGCGGTCAGTTTGCCTTTAAAGGCGTGCATCGAGGGCCCCTGGAAGGGCTCGATGCAGGTAGGATCGCCGTTGGCGCAGGCGCGGAAAGCACCGGGCCCGGTGACATCGAACGTAACCGGAGAATCGGCCAGGGGGCATAGATTGCCGGCGGCATCCACGATGCTGACTGTCACATAAGCCAGATCCTCGCCATCTGCCTGCAACCTGCGGCCATCGTATTCAAGTTTAACGGCTGCAGGGGCTCTTGCAGTGCGGACAAATGCCGTGTCGACAGACTGGCCGGAAGCATCAATAGACACTGCCATCAGCTCCCCGGGAGCAAACGGAACATCCCAGCGCAGGCGGTAGCGCGCTTCGACATCCTCCAGCCGGTCGCCTTTAGTCTTCTTCTTTGGCGTCATCTTGGTTTTGACCCCCAGGCTCTTCCCATTCAGGAAAAGCTCGGCCGAAGGGGAATCCGTGTAAACGAATACCGGCACTTCCTGGCCATCCTTCCAATTCCAATGCGGAAGGACATGGAGCGTATGCGACGATTTGTTCCAGGCGCTGCGGAAAAGATAAAACCTGTCCTTGGGGATGGATGCCAGATCCATGATGCCGAACATCGAACTGTGGTTGGGATAGTAGCCATCCTCGTAGGGCGTGGGCTCTCCCAGGTAGTCGAATCCCGTCCAGACGAACTGACCGATAGCCCAGGGATAATCCTCGTGTATGGCCAGGTCACAGTCCGGCGTGTTGGACCACTTGGTGGATTCCAGATCAAAGGAAGAACACTGCTGATCTGGGCTAAGGGCCATGTCCAGTTGTTTGACGGCGGGAAGATGATAAACGCCCCTGGAACTGAGCGTGGAGCCGCTTTCTGCGCCCAGGATCAGGCGGTCTCCCACCTTCTTCCGGAGTTCCAGGAACTTCCAGGGATGATAATTGACGCCGATGACATCGAACGCATCCACCCACTCCTTTTTCAGGAAGCGCTGCCACATGTGCATCCCAACGGTAACGGGGCGGGTGGGATCTTCCCGATGGCAGATCTTCGTAAGAAACTGCGCCTCGGCAAGGCCCTCCTCCGGATCATTCTTTACGCGGCAAATCTCATTGCCGGTGCTCCACATTATCACGCTGGGATTGTTGCGGAAGGCGTGAATCATCCCGGTGAGATCTTTCTCCGCCCACTCGTCAAAGTACTTGTGGTATCCGTTCTCGCACTTGGCGCCTTTCCATTCGTCGAAGGCCTCCACCATCATCATGAAGCCCATCTCGTCGCAGAGTTGCACCAATTCCGGTGCAGGCTGGTTATGGGAAGTGCGAATGGCGTTGCAGCCCATATCCTTAAGGATTTCCAGCTGATGCTTTAATGCAGGAACGCTGACAGCTGCCCCCATCGGTCCCTGGTCGTGATGCAGGCAGACGCCATTGAACTTCACAGGCTCCCCATTGAGGAAGAAGCCCTTCCCGTCGATGAACTCCGCCTTGCGGATGCCGAAGATGGTTTCTTTTTCATCGACCAGCTTGCCGCCGGCATAGACGGAGGTGACTGCCTTGTATAAAAACGGATGCTCCGGGCTCCAGAGTTCAGGGACATCGATTATGAAAGAGTCCCTCTCTGCGCTCGGAATGACAATACCTCCATCCGGGCCAAAAATGGCCGTCTTTACACTGACGCCCTTGTCCCCAGCGCCTTCCAAAGTTGTTTCAATATGTACCGTAGCCTTTTCAGCAGAGACTTCGGGTGTAGTGATCTTCACGCCCCAGACGGGGATATGAACAGGGTCGGTGGTAATCAGATGGACATTGCGATATAAGCCGGCACCAGGATACCAACGGGAACTTGCCGGCAGGTTCTCAAGGCGCACCGCCACAGTGTTCTCGCCCGGCACGACGGCAGCGCTGATATCAATGGGAACGGCACTGTAGCCATTCGGCCAGGAATACAGTTCCTTCCCGTTTACATAAACGGTAGTGTGGCTCATTGCGCCATCGAACAGGAGCGTGGCCTTCTTGCCTTCCGGAACCGTTATGGTGGTGCGATACCAGCCAATACCTTCCCATGGCAGAGCACCCGTACGACCGGGATTGTTCACCCAGCCTTTGGCTCCATGCCAAAGTTCATTGTCCTCCGCGAACGGCCCTGTTATGGCCCAGTCGTGCGGAACACGTACCTTTTCCCACTCCCCTTCTTCCCCGCGGTGGAATTCCCAGTCACGGAGGATGGTTTCACGGCGAGGGGAGGTGTGCTGGGCAAGATGAGTAACGGACAGGGATTCCTTCGCTTCGCCCGGAATGACAATCTCCTTGACTTCCCCGGGCATCAGATTGAAACTGTTATCCGGGAAACATTTCACCCCGGGAGCGGAGAGCCAGACGAAGTATGCGGGCTTGTCGGTAGTGAGAGACACTATCCACTTGCCATCGCGTTCAAAGGTCCTGGCGGTCACGTTTGCGTCGGGGATGTCCTTGAGATTCGGGAAGATGGAGGGCTGCGACGGAGCATCCTCCGCAAATATGCGCTTGAGATGGTAATGCGCCGGTTTCCACGTGCCATCGTATTCCAGCGTAGACCAGGATGGCCCCAGCCAGATGTCGTCCAGCTGCCATACAAGTATGCCGTTGCAGTCCGGGAGGGTTCGCCAGTACGAGGCGGCCGTTTCGAGGCCGTTAGCCTGCTCGAGTTGGGAAAGGTAGGTCAGGTTCGCGTCTAAGGATGGATTGAATAGCAAGTTGATTCTCTGAAGGATGTTCTCATATCCGCCCTTCTCCCTCATGTGGGCCTTCTGCTCTTCTATTGTGGAAAGCATGCCGGAGAAGCAGGAGTGTCCGAACTCCGACATAAACTTTGGATGATATTTATAATACTCTTCCAGAGGCCGGGCATATTTGGATACCGACCAAAGGTGCATGTCTCCCTTCGAGTCATCGTTCCAGCCATTGGTATCATA
>ONFK01000055.1 GCA_900317065.1 uncultured Bacteroidales bacterium | reverse complement strand
ATCCAGATTGCAACAACCCGCGAAAAAACCGATGACGGATGGGTGAAGCTCATCCCCGTAACGATCGAATAATATGAAAAAGACCGCCATCATCATGTCCGTTCTGTGTCTGGCTGCCGTCTGCGCCCGGGCACAGGTCGTCATTTCCGACTCCGACAAGGCACAGGCCGCGGAGCTCGTGAAGCAGATGACGCTTGAAGAAAAGTGCCGATTCATTGCAGGTGCAAGGTCATTTTTCACCTATGCGATTCCTCGCTTGGGAATCCCCGAAATCCGCATGGCGGACGGCCCCCAGGGTGTTCGTAACAACACCGTAAGCACCCTCTATCCCTGCGGCATCCTCACCTCCGCCACCTGGAACCGTGATCTGGCACATCGTCTCGGCAACGGCCTCGCCGATGATTGCCGTGCCCGCGGCGTCAGCATCCTCCTCGGCCCCGGTGTCAACATTTACCGGGCTCCCATGTGCGGGCGCAACTTCGAGTATTTCGGCGAGGATCCCTATCTGGCAGGTGAAACTGCCGTGCAATATATCCTCGGAGTTCAGGAGAAGGGAGTGATGGCCACCGTGAAGCACTTCGCGGCCAACAATCAGGAGCGTGCCCGCCACACGATGAGTTCCGATGTGGATGAACGCACCCTTCAGGAGATTTATTTCCCCACCTTCCGCAAGGCCGTGAAGGAAGCCGGAGTCGGTGCGGTGATGGACAGTTACAATCTGGTGAACAGCGTCCACAGCACCGAGAATGCCTGGATGAACATAGAAGTCCTGCGAAACCAGTGGGGCTTCGAGGGCATAGTGATGTCCGACTGGACGAGCGTCTACAGCACCCTGGGAGCAGCCAACGGAGGACTTGATATGGAGTGCCCTAAGGGGGTGTTCTTCACCCCGGAGAAGATAATCCCCCTCATAGAGAACGGAGTTCTGGACGAAAAGGTGATTGACGAAAAAGTGCAGCACATACTGCAGACTTTCATCGCCTTCGGATTCCTTGATACTCCCCGCAAGGATACCAGCATTCCCGAGAACAACCCCGCAACGGCAGAGATAGCTCTTGATATTGCGAGGGAGGGTATCGTGATGCTGAAAAACGACAAGGCCCTGCCTTTGGCCAAAAAGGCGAAAGTGCTTGTGATAGGGCCGAATGCCGGGAAGATCCCTTCGGGCGGCGGTAGCGGTTCGGTCACTCCCTTCTATACCGTTTCGGTGGCGGAAGGCCTTTCAAAACAACTCAAGAACGTAGAATATCTCTCTGAAGATGCTATCTTCCGCCCTATTCTGCCGGAAGTGCACAATGGGGCCGAAGCCGGATTCCTGGCCAGTTACTATATAGGAGAGAAACTCCAGGGAGAGCCGGTACGCTGCATCACGGAAACCGACCCCAGCCACCGCTGGCGTTTCGGATCCCCCTTCAAACCTCTACCCGACGACGGCTTCTCCGTGCGTTGGGAGGGTAGTTGGCAGGCCCCCAAGGACGGCCTGGTGCGCTTCGTGATGTCGGGGGATGACGGTTACCGTCTCTATGTGAATGACAAGGGGCTTGGCGGCGACTGGGGCAACCATGCACTTTCTTCCCGTACCGTCTTCCTCAAGGTTGAGGCTGGTGCAAACTACGACATCCGTTTCGAATTCTACGAACATGCAGGAGAGGCGACGGTTGGTTTCGAAGCAGGCTTGCTGGATGAGGAGTTGCTCAATCGCAAACTCACTGCTTGCACCGACGTGGTGTATTGCTGCGGTTTCGACAGCAATATCGAAGGAGAGGGATTCGACCGCCCTTTCAAACTCCCAAAGGATCAGTTGGATATGATGCAAAGGCTTGCAAGCAAGAAACTTACGGTGGTCGTCAATGCGGGCGGCGCAGTCGACTTCAGCGGCTGGTCCGATGCTGCATCCGCCATCCTTATGGCCTGGTATCCCGGGCAGGAAGGGGGTACGGCGGTTGCAGAAATCATCAGCGGGAAGATATCTCCTTCCGGGAAACTGCCAATCAGCATCGAGGCCAAGGCAGAGGACAATCCGAGCTTTGCCACCTACTTCGATGCCAACAGTAAGCAGTCCCGCACCACCTACTCGGAAGGCATCTTCACAGGATACAGGGGATATGACAGAAACGGCGTGAAGCCTTTGTATCCCTTCGGCTACGGCCTGTCCTACACCAGTTTCTCCTATTCCGGGATGAAAGTGGAGAAGAAAGCCAACGGCACTTTCGAGGTCAGTTTCGACGTTACCAACACCGGTAAGAAGGATGCCTCCGAAGCCGCTCAGGTTTATGTGCGGGATATTGAGTGCTCCGTTGTCAGGCCTCTCAAGGAACTGAAGGGCTTCGACAAGCACTTCATCCCCAAGGGAAAGACGGTCCGCTACAGCATTACGCTCGGCCCGGATGCATTTGAGTTTTACGACATAAAGGCCAAGGCCTTCGTCGTGGAGCCCGGTGATTTCGAGATACTTGTCGGCCCGTCATCCGCCGATCTGCCGCTCAAGACAACCGTTTCATTATGAGAAAGATATTGCTTCTCGCTGTCTTGCTTGCATCGGGCTTTTGCGCCCGGGCCGGCGGCATTTTCATCGAGTGTGAATCTTTCTTCGACAAAGGCGGATGGGTGTTGGACCAGCAGTTTATAGATGAGATGGGATCTTCCTACCTGCTTGCCCATGGCATGGGAAAGCAGGTGGCGGATGCATCCACCACCGTGAACATCCCTGCAGAAGGCCTTTACACAGTCTGGGCAAGGACCTACAACTGGACCTCGCCCTGGTCGGAAAAGCCCGGCCCCGGCAAGTTCCAGATTAAGATAGGCAAGAAGATTCTGAAGCCTGTGCTTGGTTCCACCGGCAAGTACTGGGAATGGCAGAATGCCGGGCAGATACGCTTGAAGGCGGGGCAGACCACCCTTGCCCTTCACGACCTCACCGGATTCGAGGGGCGTTGCGATGCCGTATATCTTACATCCGACGGGGATGTGCCTCCGGCGGATATGGAAGCCTGGCGCAGGCAGCAGCTTGGCCTGACCGACACTCCCGCTGCATCTGCGAAATATGATTTTGTGGTGGTGGGAGGAGGAATATCCGGCATGTGTGCTGCTGTGGCTGCGGCTCGTCAGGGCCTGAAAGTGGCCCTCGTGAACGACCGTCCCGTGCTCGGCGGCAATAACAGCGCCGAGATCCGGGTTCACCTCGGCGGCACTATAGAAGTAGGCCCTTATCCTGCCCTGGGCCGTATGCAGAGGGAATTCGGCCATAGCAAGAAGGGCAATGCCCAGCCCGCAGAGAACTACGAAGACGGCAAGAAGCAGAGTTGGATAGAATCCGAACCCAACGTCACCCTCTATGCCTCCAACCGCGCGGTCGCCGTCCGCAAAGACGGCAGCAAGATCGATGCGGTCATCATCCGCAACATAGAGACCTCCGAGGAGATTCTTCTGGAAGCACCCCTGTTCGCGGACTGCACAGGCGACGGCACCGTGGGTTATCTGGCCGGAGCGGACTACCGCTACGGACGCGAGGGCAAGGCCGAATTCGGCGAGTCCCTTGCTCCGGACGAGCCGGACAACTTCGTGCTGGGTGCCTCGGTGCAGTGGTATTCCAAGGAGACCGGAAAGAAATGCAAGTTTCCCGTATTTGACTATGGCCTCAATTTCAGCGATGCCAGCGTGCAGAAGGTGACTATGGGTGAATGGACGTGGGAAACCGGAATGCTGCACGATATGACCACCGAATTCGAATACATCAGGGACTACGGAATGATGGTAATCTACTCCAACTGGAGTTACCTCAAGAACAAGCTCGGGATGTACCCCGACCGCGACCTGGACTGGGTGGCATACATTTCCGGCAAGCGCGAATCCCGCCGTCTGATGGGGGACTACATCTACAAGCAGGACGACATAGAGAAGGCTGTTTTCCACGAGGATGCCACCTTCGCGACCACCTGGAGCATAGACCTGCATTTCCCCGATCCGGAAATCACCCCTTACTTCCCGGGCGAGGAATTCAAGACCAGGACGGTGCACAACCGCATCTATCCGGCAGCAGTGCCTTACCGCTGCCTGTATTCCAGAAACGTGGATAACCTCTTCATGGCCGGCCGTGACATATCCGTCACCCACGTGGCCCTCGGCACGACCCGCGTCATGCGCACCTGCGGCATGTCAGGTGAGGTGGTTGGTCTGGCGGCCTCGGTATGCAAGGTCAGGAAGACATTTCCCCGCAATGTATACCGCTATTATTTTGCTGACCTTCAGAAACTTATGAAGAAAGGCGCTGCGGTGGACGGTCCTCTGCCGGATAACCAGCGCTTCAATGAGCAGAAGCCTCTGAAACAGCCGCGCCTGCTTAATCCTGACGCAAAATGAGAAAGATACTACTAAGTCTGATACTCTCCACCCTGTGCTTGTCCGCTTTCGCCCAGGCGGAAAAGTGTTATGCCCGTATGGAGGGAGATACCCTCCGGCTCGGCAATTCTTTGATAGAGCGGAGCTTCCTCTGGAACGACGGAGCGTTGGAAACCCTGAGCCTGAGCAGCAAGGACGATGCTTTCGTGCTGAAAACCAAGGGTTTGCGCCCGGACTTCAGGATGGGAAAGGGTGACGTGACGGATGCCCGGATGGAGCAGACCCGCGTCCCCGCCACCGGAAGGCATCCGGCTTATCTGCTTGTGAGCGTGCAATATACTCAGGGCGAACTTGAAGTAAGGCGCGAGTACCGACTCTTCGAGGGCGTGCCTGCGATAGGATGCGACACCTGGGTCCGAGGCAGTTTCCGTGGCATTCTTGAGGGTGGCCGTGTAAACGCCGCCGATCATAAGAATATCGAGTCTTCCGCCGACATGGTATCAAAGGCCGTTTCCGGTACCGTTCTTGACCAGCTCAGCTTTCCGGGTGCGCACTGGCACGGGAAGGCGGTGCGTTTCAGGGACGTGACCGACTGGAACAACAACCTCGTGCAGGAGGAGGATTTCATCGCCTATCGCAAGCTTAGCTACAAGGGTAACCTGCTTTTCGTGCGGGACGGCATCTCCGGCAATGGCTTCTTCTTCTTGAAGGAGGCACCCTGCTCCGATGTGCAGCTGGGCAACCCCTCCGGTGATTTCACCGCAGACTTCGGCCGTTTCCAGGTAACTGGTGCAGGCATCCTTCCGGAGGATATAAAGAAGGATGAGTGGACTCGCCTCTACGGCTGCGTTACCGGAGTATTCGGCCCGGGAGAACTGGCAGCGCTGAGCGCGGTGAGGGCCTGGCAGAAGACAGACCGCCTCCATCTGGATGTTGTTATGATGAATACATGGGGCGACCGCAGCCAGGATTCCAAGGTGAACGAGGAATTCTGCCTGAGTGAACTGGAACTGGCCTCCCGACTCGGAATCGCCGTTTTCCAGATCGATGACGGATGGCAGAGCGGCAAGAGCCCTAATTCCAAGGTAGCAAAGGGTTCGTTCCGGAACATCTGGGACAACCCCGATTACTGGACTCCGGATCCGGTCAAGTATCCCCGCGGGCTGGACCCTGTGGTGGACCGTGCGAGAGCACTCAGGATGGAGGTTGGCCTCTGGTATAATCCAAGCGTGCAGAACGACTTCGCCGAGTGGGAGAAGGAGGCCGAGGCGATCATCGGCCTCTGGAAAAAATACGGCATACGCATATTCAAGATAGATGGGCTCCAGATACCCACGAAGCAGGCAGAGAATAATCTCAGGCGCCTTTTCGACAGGGTTCGTGAAGCTACGGACGATGCCGTTGTTTTCAATCTGGATGCAACTGCCGGACGCCGTGCCGGATACCACTATTTCGGGGAGTACGGCAACATTTTCCTTGAAAACCGCTATACGGACTGGGGAAATTACTACCCCTATCAAACCCTGCGCAATCTATGGATGCTGAGCCGTTATGTGCCGGCTGAGAGGCTCCAGACGGAGTTCCTGAATCCCTGGCGCAATGCTGACAAGTATGAGGAAGGGGATCCTTTCGCTCCGGCGAACTACGACTTCGGATACCTGGCCGCAATCTCCTTTGCTGGCCAGCCCCTGGCGTGGATGGAGGCATCCAACCTGCCGGAAGAAGCTTTCGCCACTGGTGACTTGATCCGCGCATACCGTGAAATATCCCCCGAATTCCATTCCGGCATCATCCTCCCTATCGGGGAGGAACCATCCGGCCGCTCCTGGACTGGATTCCAGAGCATTATAAGTCCCAACGAAGGCTATCTCCTGATATATCGTGAGGATAATCCTGCCAAAAAGGCAAGAATCCGCACCTGGCTCCCGGAAGGACGTCGCGTTCGCCTCGTGCCGGTGCTTGGAAGTGGCCGCAGCATCCGTTCCAAGGTAGGTGCCGATGGATGTATCTGCCTGAAAATCAGAGAGAAGAATTCAAGCAAATTGTATAAATACCTGATAAAATGAAAAAATCGATTTTGAAAGGAATCTTCATTTTAGGCCTTCTGGTCTTTGCATTCAGTTGTCAACCCGAAACGCCGGAAACCCCTTCAAATCAGGGAACCCCGGAGACCCCCGAAACTCCGGTAGTTGAGGGCAAGGTGACTTTGGGACAGGGTGTCCCGGCAACCGGAATCGCATTGGAAAGTACGGTTTCCACAGCAACATTCACCATTTCCGCCACCAAGGCATGGACCAGTTCCGTATCTGCCAACTGGCTCAGCATCAGGCCCGAAAGCGGCGAGGCCGGTGAAAGCATTACCATTACTTTGACCAGCCAGGCGAATGAAACTGGAGACAGCCGCACGGCCAACATTACCGTCAGCTGCGAGAAATCCACCGTGACCGTTCCTGTGACCCAGGTTCAGAACAACGTGATGGTGCTGGATAACCAGACCTTCAGCGTGGCTGCCGCAGGAGAGACGATCAATCTCCCATTCAAGTCCAACGTGCAGGTTACTCCTTCATCCGATGTCGCATGGATCACCGTTGCCCAGACCAAGGCGGTCGAGGATCATATTTTCTCCATTACTGTGGCCGCCAATGATGCATATGAAGGGCGTGAAGGTCACGTGACATTCGCTTCCACCGCTGGAAACGCCGTCATTACGAGTAAGCAGGAAGCGGCGGAAGAACCTTCAGACGGCATCATCCGTATCCTTGCCATCGGAAACAGTTTCTCTCAGGATGCTGTGGAGCAATACCTCTGGAACCTGTTCAATGCCGCAGGTAAAAAGGTTATCATCGGCGATCTGTACATTGGGGGATGCTCGCTGGAGACTCATTATAACAATTCCCAGTCAGATGCTGCAGACTATTATTACCGTAAGATAGTGGACGGCGAAAAAACCGAAACCAGATCCAGTCTTGCCGCCGGTCTCGAAGATGAGAAGTGGGATTACGTGAGTTTTCAGCAGGTCAGCGGATTGTCCGGACAGGCGGAGACTTATGAGCCTTATTTGGGCAACCTTATCACCTATGTGAAGGGAAAGGTTGGCGAAAAAGCCACTCTCCTTCTCCATCAGACCTGGGCTTATGCTACCACGTCCGACCATTCTGACTTCTCCAAGTACGACAAGAACCAGATGACAATGTATAATGCCATCATGAGCGCCGGACAGACGGCTATGGCTGCACATTCCGAGCTTAAGGCCGTGGTTCCTTGCGGAACTGCAATCCAGAACGGACGCACCACCTGGCTCGGCGACACTTTCAACCGTGACGGCTATCATCTTGAGGTTACTTACGGCCGCTTCACTGCTGCCTGCACCTGGTACGAGACCATTACGGGAGAATCTGTGCTGAATACTACCTGGCATCACGAGAACATCGATGATACCCTTGCCGAGATTTGCCGTGCAGCCGCACATGCGGCTTGCGCAAAGCCTTGGGAAGTGACCGAACTCACCGACTATAAGACTCCCACCACCCAGGACCCTGACTTCACCGTTCCCGTACAGATCGACTTTGGAGCCGGCACAACTGCAACCCCTGCAGGCTGGAGCCGGGTGCCCGTCTATTCAACCACGGATCCTGTCTTCCTCAAGAACGCCGATGATAAATATGCAAGCATCAGCATTACCGGATTGACCGGCTTCACTGCCAACTATAATGGGGTGGGCGGAGAAGTAGATCAGGAACTCACCATCAACGGAGTCAATTATCCCAAGGGTGTCTGGTACGATGGCATTATGATTGGTGGTACCAAGAATCAGGGTGATGTAGGTCCTGCGGTCGTTACCATCTCCGGATTCGATCCTTCCCTCACATACGACCTTACCATCATTGCGGTTCGCTGGAACGGAAGTGCTGCCGCACGTATAAGCGAGTACAAGGTAATAGGCAAGACGGAATCCGAAGCCAAGAGTATCAACACCGGTCTTAAGAATATAAGCGCCACCGATGGCAACTTCGATGGCTTTGGCGTCAGTTTCACCGGAGTGGCTCCCGCCTCGGATGGCACCATCAAGGTATCCATCATAGGCAAAGATACCACTCTTGCTGCTGACGGACATATCAGCGTATACAAAAAGAGGCTGCCGGAAACGGCGGCCTCTTTTCTGTTATTCTGTCTTTAAATTCAGCGGTTTTTTCCGTGGCACTTCTTGTATTTTTTGCCGGATCCGCAGGGGCAGGGATCGTTG
>ONFK01000107.1 GCA_900317065.1 uncultured Bacteroidales bacterium | reverse complement strand
GACGGAGGCGGGGATGGCCTTCAGCAGATACTTGGTGCTGAACGGACGGTAGAGGTGTACCGAAACGAGACCGTACTTGCGGCCCTGTGCGTTGAGGTAGTCGATGGTTTCGCGGATGGTCTCGGTGACCGAACCCATTGCGATGATGATGTTCTCCGCGTTGGCGTCGCCGTAGTAGTCGAAGGGACGGTAGATGCGTCCGGTAGCTTCGCCGATCTCGCCCATGTAGCGGGCGACCACGTCGGGAACTTCGTCGTAGACCTTGTTGCGGGACTCGACGGCCTGGAAGTAGACGTCGCCGTTCTGGGCGGTGCCGCGGGTGACGGGAGCCTCGGGATTGAGAGCCCTTTCGCGGAACTGCTGCAAAGCCTTGGTGCTCACCATCTTCCGGAGGTCGTCCTCATCGATTGCCTCGATCTTCTGGATTTCGTGCGAGGTGCGGAAACCGTCGAAGAAGTGCAGGAAGGGGATGCTGCTCTTGATTGCGGAGAGATGGGCTACGGCCGCCATGTCCTGGGCTTCCTGTACGGAGCCGGATGCGAGCAGCGCGAAGCCGGTCTGGCGGCATGCCATCACGTCCTGATGGTCGCCGAAGATGGAAAGTGCGTGCGAAGCGAGCGCGCGGGCCGAAACGTGGAAGACTGCGGGCAGCATTTCGCCAGCGATCTTGTACATATTCGGAATCATCAGCAGAAGGCCCTGGGAAGCGGTGTAGGTGGTGGTGAGGGCACCGGCCTGGAGGGAACCGTGCACTGTTCCCGAGGCGCCTGCCTCACTCTGAAGTTCGGTGACCTTTACGGTCTCGCCCCAAAGGTTCTTCTTCCCGTGGGCAGCCCATTCGTCGATGTTTTCTGCCATGGGAGATGATGGTGTGATGGGATAGATCGCCGCGTGCTCGCTGAAAAGGTATGCGATGCCGGCCACGGCGGTATTGCCGTCACAAGTGATGAATTTTTTTTCTTTAGCCATATTATATCGATATAATTATGTGTTGTCGTTCTTTGTCATCCGCATAAATACGGTCTGCTCCGCAGAAAAAATGCTCCGCAGCCCGATTATGCGGCTGACTATGTCAAGCCGTTTATGTCAACGGCAGTGCCCGCAGCGCCGCTGATGCGCTTCACGAGACCCTGCAGAACCGTGCCGGGGCCGAGTTCGGTGAACTCGGTGGCGCCGTCAGCGAGCATGTTCTTCACGCTCTGGGTCCAGCGCACGGGGCTGGTGAGCTGCTTCAGGAGATTCTCCTTGATGCGGACAGGGTCCGTTTCGGGCAGGGCGGTCACGTTCTGGTAGATGGGGCAGCGCGGGGCGCGCACCTCGGTGGCTTCGATGGCCTTCGCGAGTTCGGCGCGGGCGGGTTCCATGAGCGGGGAGTGGAAGGCTCCGCTCACCGCGAGGGGAAGGGCGCGCTTGGCGCCCGCCTGCTTGCAGGCCTCGCACGCGGCGAGAACCGCCTCCTTCTCTCCGGAGATAACTATCTGACCGTCGCAGTTGTAGTTCGCGGGGATCACTACTCCGTCGATGCTCCCGCATATCTCCTCGACCTTCTCGGTGGGCATGCCGATGATGGCGGCCATTGTGCCGGGCACCTTCTCGCAGCATTTCTGCATCTCGTTCGCACGGACTGCGACCAGCTTGAGGCCGTCTTCGAAACTCACCGCGCCGGAGGCCACCAGGGCGGAGAACTCGCCGAGGGAGTGTCCTCCCACCATGTCGGGCCTGTCGAGCCCGGGAGTGCAGAGGGCAAGCGCCACTGAATGTATGAAGATTGCGGGCTGGGTGACCTTGGTGGCTTTGAGCTCCTCGTCGGTGCCTGCGAACATAATATCTGTAATCCTGAAGCCCAGGATGTCGTTTGCCTTATCCATCAAGGCCTTCGCCTCGGGACTGCTTTCGTAGAGTTCCTTGCCCATTCCGGAGAACTGGGCCCCCTGTCCGGGGAATACGTATGCTTTCATTCGATTTAGGTTTAAGTTTACAAATATAGCAAAAAATTGGTATATTTGCAGTCCCGCACGGACATTCCGTTAACGGGCACGCCCCTGTAGTTTAATGGATAGAATTTCGGATTCCGGTTCCGACGATAGGCGTTCGATTCGCCTCGGGGGTACGAGATAAGGCAGCTGCGGCTGCCTTATCTCGTACCCGGACCTTCCGGTTACGGGGGAAGGTCCCTCCGACACCGCCTCTGTCGCCTGCGGCTCCGAATTCTTTTTTGATATTCTGAATACTTTCTTGTAAATTTGCAAACTATAACTACATTTTTAATACTGAAATGAACAAAAGACTATTTGCCTTTGTAACTGTCCTACTGGCAGGAACGGCAGCATTTGCGCAGGAAAAGGAGATGAAGACGGGCTGGAGCATGGGAATCCTCCCTTGCGCCACCTATTCTACCGATAACGGCTTGCAGTACGGCGCATTCGGCGACGTATATTATTATGGAGACGGCAGCACCTATCCGGATCCCCTCCACAAGTTCAGCTGGGAGGCATCCCACTTCACCAAGGGCCGCACCCGCCTTTATCTTGCATATGACTCGAAGTATCTGGTGCCCGGCATGCGCTTCAATGCATCGGTAACATACGTCAACGACCCCATGTACAACTTCTGGGGTTTCAACGGCACTCCA
Organism: uncultured Bacteroidales bacterium; assembly: GCA_900317065.1. Taxonomy (GTDB): domain Bacteria; phylum Bacteroidota; class Bacteroidia; order Bacteroidales; family UBA932; genus Cryptobacteroides. Next base: position 3,479 of record ONFK01000107.1, on the reverse strand, counting down.
GCCCTGCAGAACTACGACCTCTGGGCAAACAAGGAGGGCGCGATGCTCCATCCGGGCCTTGACGGCAACCAGCACGGCATCAACTACTACGGCATGAGCCGCAAGATGTTCCGCGCTCTCGCCAACGTGCAGGGACGCATCACCGACAATCTCAACTGGGCCGCCGGCCTGAACTTCTGGAACTGGCAGATGGGAGACATGAGAGAGAGCTCCAAGAACGAGAATACCTACGACACCGATGTCACTCTCTACAAGGCATATCAGGCCATCGACGCCATCCACTCCGATGAAGCCGAAGGCGGCAACGCCCTGGAAATCAACGCCGGAGCCGTTTACGACACCCGCGACATCGAGGCCGCTCCCAACAAGGGCATCTGGGCGGAGGCCTATCTGAACGGAAACGTGCTGGACCACCGCTACCTCAAGGCCTGCGCCTATTTCCGCCACTACATCACCCTGCCCGTACATCTGTTCAAGGCAGGCGATCCTGTGTTCGCATACCGTCTTGCATGGCAGCAGACCATAGCGGGGGAGACGCCCTTCTACATGATCCAGAACGTGCCCCTGCTTGTGCAGCGTAACATGATCTCCGAGGGATTCGGCAGCGCCAACACCATCCGCGGCATACGCGAGAACCGCATCCTCACCGAGGGTTTCGCATGGGCCAACATGGAACTCCGCGTCAAGTTGGTTTCATTCAAGCTCCTGAACCAGTACTTCTACATCGCCGTCAATCCTTTCTTCGACGCCGGCATCGTGACCAAGGGCTACAGGGAAGACGTGTTCAAGAAACTGGCCGATTCCTCCGGACGCGTATATGATCCGCTCATCGCTCCTTTCGCAGGTGCAGGCAATTCTGCCATCTACGACACCGCCAAGGCCGGCGATGTGGTCACCAGCGCAGGTGCGGGTCTGAAGATCGCCATGAACCAGAACTTCATCGTCTCAGTGGAGCTGGCTCACTGCTTCTACAACGAGATGGTAGCCGACCCTTGGATCGGAATCGGCATCAACTATCAGTTCTAGTAGTGTCCATCAGCCAAAAGAAAGACATAGTGCCCGGCATCCGCAATGGTGGCCGGGCACTTTGTGTAAACAGTGCCGAAGCGATGGTGGCGGCAGTGCGGGAGGCGGGCCTCGTCCCGTTCTTCGAGAATCCCGTTCCCGGATGGTCGATAGAGGAGTGGACCCCGCGCGAGTATTGGTTCGACGGGGAGGAGGATACCCTCGGGCCCTGGGACTGGAAAATCGCCTGCGTGCAGAGCGGCGACATCGCCTACGGCAAGTTCCTGCTCGGCGGCAAGGCCGCTTTCGCGACTTTCGAGGTCTACCGCGAGCTGATGAACTGGCGCCGTCCGCGTCCTGAGTATCAGCCTTCGGCGGATCAGCGGCGCGTTCTGGACCTGCTTGCTGAGAAGGGGTCCGTGGAGATGAAGGAAGTGCGTCGCCTGCTTGGGCTAAAGAAGAGCGCTGCGGATGCCCTGATGGCCCGGCTGCAGATGCAGACCAGGGTGGTGACGGGCGATATACGTCGCGTCTACCGCGGGCAGGACCTTCACTACAACGGCTGGCAGGTCAGCACCTTCTGCACTCCGGAAGCCCTCTTCGAAGATTCCGGCCCAGCTCCCGGCGGCTTCCCCTTCGAGGCCTTCCTCGAACGTCGCACCCTGCGCACCGGCCGCACTCCCGCCGAATCCTACGAATTCCTCTCGGACCTCATCCACCGCGCCGCCCCCTCCCTTTCCTCAATGCCCTCCGCAACTGCCGACCGCCTCATCTCCCGCCTCCTTCGCTGAACCCGGCTCATCTCTCCTTTGAAATTCCGGGACTTGTATGCAAAACGGGGCTTTTTGCATACATCTCCTCCGAAAACCTGCCACTTGTATGCAAAACCGGGCTTCCTGCATACAAACTTACGCGTATGTTTCTCTTGAAATATATGCTATATTTGCATATTATGATCCGTCGCTTCATCTACTGGTCTTTGATTATCGCCGCCGCACTTTCGGCAAGTGCGGAGATGGCCGCCGGCGAACCCCGGATGCAGTCCGCAAGCGCATCCGGAATGCGAACGGCACAGGAACGGGGGATGCAGACCGCCAGGGAAAACTTGCAGCTGGAACCGCCGGAAAACACCCCGGAAGAATACAGGAATGCGTGGGCGGCGGCTGCAGCCTTCCTCGAAGGACTCGGTCAGCCGTGCGAACGCTTGCGTTTCCGCTATGGGGACGGCAGGGTGGCAGCCTTCGAGGATTACAGGAACAAGTGCTACGCTTGGGTGGACGTCCGTCTTTCGGAAATCGTCGCCTATGGCATTGGAACAAGGATGTGGTCCGGGAAAAAAGATGGTGACGGCCCCGTTGCGGATATCTTCCAGGCCTATGGCACAGCCTCGGCATCCGCATCTCACTCTGTCGCCGGCACAAACCCCGCCGCCCCGGATTCCGGCGCATCCGTGCAACTCCCGGGGCTGCGCTCTTTCGCCCAGAACGCCCCCTACAACGCCCTCATCCCCGGCATCTCCGGAAAGAAATGCATCAGCGGATGCGGTTCGGTAGCCCTGGCGGAAATCCTGTCTTTCTATAGATACCCGGAGCAGGCGGAAGGCACAGGCCGCCTTTTTATTCAAGACCGGGACAGCACCCTGGCCCTAGGCGGCCGCATCATTGACTGGAACAATCCGGATATGCCGGATCTCATCCTCCGATGCGCCGCATCCATACACACCAGGCTGGGCCTCCGGTATTCATCCTCCTCAATCATCGACCTCCGCGCCGCACTTATCTGCAACTGGCACTACAGCCCCACGAGCACCTACCTCAGCAACATCCCTTTCGAGAGGATGCTCCGCATTGTCCGCAGCGAAATAGATGCCGGCCGTCCGGTGGTTCTGGGCGGGGGAGACCATAGCTTCCTGTGCGACGGTTACCGGGGTGATTTCCTGCATTTCATCTGGGGATGGAACGGCTACTGCGACGGCTACTACGATGCTGCACGCGCCGAACTCCCGTTCGATGAAATCCTCTTTGGGATAGAGCCTCTGCGGGAGCCGGGAGACAGCCTCAGCGTGCATGTGCGCAAGACTGGGACGTTGGCGTCGCTTATACCTGAAAACCAGCGGAATACAATCTCTTATCTCAAGGTCTCCGGCAAGCTGGACGGAGCGGATATCGCACTTATCAGGACTATGGCCGGAGCCCCCTCCGAATCGGGCTCCACGGCCCATGGAATCCTTACCGGTCTCGATCTCTCCGAAGCCCGCATCATGGGCGGGAAGAGCGCGTATCTCGTGCAGGAAGCGAGCGGCAGGACGATGAGCAGTTCAATGCAGAATCTGCTTGTCGGCACCATCCCGGGCACCACGCGCGAATGGAATCTGGGGATGATGGACGAAAAAGAGTGGAAGCAGTTCTGCGCGTTGCGGCTGAACCGCGGAGTCGGCTACAGGATAACCCGCGACATGGGCGCTACCAGCATCG
>ONFK01000056.1 GCA_900317065.1 uncultured Bacteroidales bacterium | reverse complement strand
CGACGAAACGCACCTTGAGTATGGGCCGTACGAGTTCCAGAGAGGCTGCGTGGGCCTTGTAGTATTCGTCCAACTGCCCGGGGGTGATGAGGGTGTCGAGACGGTCGTTGATGTAGCGCTGCTCGTAGCGGTAGCGCAGAAGCGAACGCCTGTATGCATCCAGCTCCTTGTCCACGTTCTTCTCGTCCTTGGTCAGGCGGGACTCCGCGGTCTTCAGGAAGAGGTGTTCCGTCGCCCAGGAATTGATGTACTGCAGGGCGAGAGCGGATGAATCTTCGGGAGATGTGCCGTCGGGGATGTATTTGTCCAGATCCGAACGGTAAAGGCGCTCACCCCCGACCTTTGCCACGACCTGGTCGTCGTGTACGATGGAGCTGACGATGTTGCATCCGCCCAGGGCGATGCATACGATTGATATGAGGAGCAAGCAACTTCTTGTCATAATTTACAAATATAGTAAATTATTTGTTGGCCATGACGAAAAAGCGCCGGATCGCTCCGACGCTTTCAGTCCTTCCCGGCCGGGATTATTCAGCCTTGGGCTCAGCCTTCTTGGCAGAGGGCTTCTTTGCGGCAGCCTTCTTGGCAGGAGCCTTCTTCTCCTCTGCAGGAGCGGCTTCTTCCTTGGGTGCGGCGGCTTTCTTGGCGGGAGCTTTCTTGGCGGGAGCCTTCTTTGCTGCGGGAGCCTTCTTCTCCGCCTTGGGTTCTTCAGCCTTGTTGCCCTTTGCCACGGCCTCGCTCAGCTTTGTGTAAAGAGCATCGGTACGCTCAAGAATCTCTTTGCGGAGATTGTTGAAATAGGCTTTCTTGGATCCCTCAACCTTGACGGTCACCTTGTCGCGGAGCTCGTTGTAGAGGTCCACTGCATCTTCCATGAGGTCTGCGATGACCTTGTCGTCGGATTTGGGATTCACTGCAGCGCATACGGTGCAGTCTTCGATGAAGGCGCTGAGAACGTAGTCGATGTCCTTCTTGATGTCTCTGAGATTCATAAGCTTTGTGAATTAATTCGGTGCAAAGATAGTCATTTTTCTTGAATATTGATGCGGGGTGTGGCTACGGGTCCATTTGCGTGGCAGGGTAGGCGCATTGGGTATTTCTACGGCTATTTCCGTTTGGGCACGCGCTTGGAGAGGCCGATGGCTCCGGTGGGGCAGATCAGGTAGCAGAGGTGGCAGCCGACGCATTTCGCACCCAAGATATGGGGCTTGCGGTCTTCTCCGAAACTGATGGCCTGATGTCCGCCGTCGCGGCAGGAAACGTAGCAGCGGCCGCAGCCTATGCAGGTATCCCTGTCGATGACCGGGTAAACGACCGTCGAGCGGTCCAGATCCGACGTGCGCACGAATTTGGGCAGTTCTTCGCCCACCATGTCGGCCACGTGCTTGACCCCGCGGGAGGCCATATAGGTCTTGAGGCCGTCGATGAGGTCGTCGATGATACGGTAGCCGTATTGCATTACGGCCGTGCACACCTGCACGTTCTGGCAGCCCAGCTGGATGAAGTCCAGCGCATCCCTCCATGTAGAGATGCCGCCGATTCCGGAGAGCTGCAGGTTGGGCATGACGGGGTTGCCCGCCATCTCCAGAATGAAACGGAGGGCGATGGGCTTGACCGCCGAGCCGGAGTAACCGGAGACGATGCGCTTGCCGTTTACCTCGGCGCCCAGGGTTACGGACTTGATGGTGTTGATCGCGGAGATTCCGTCGGCCCCGGCGAAATGCGCGGACAGCGCGAACTGGGTGAGCGAGGCGACGTTGGGCGTCATCTTGGGAATGACGGGAATCTTCACGGCCTGCTTGACGTATGCGGTGTAGAATGTGACGAGTTCGGGATTCTGGCCGACGTCGCTGCCCATGCCCGCAAGGCGCATCTGCGGGCAGGAGAAGTTCAGTTCGATTGCATCCACGCCGGCAGCCTCGGCCATCTTGGCAAGTTCTATCCACTGCTCCTCCGTCTGCCCCATGATGGAGGCCACGATGATCTTCGAAGGGTAGTTCTGCTTGAGCCTCCGGAGGATGTCGAAGTCCATGTCCACCGGATTCTCCGACAGTTGCTCCATGTTTCGGAAACCGGCGAAACTGGCGTCGGCACGCTTCACCGCATCGAAACGGGGAGAGACCTCCTCGATTTCCTGCAGGCAGATGGTCTTGTAGAACACACCGGCCCAGCCGGCCTCCAGGGCCCTTGCCACCATCTCGTAATTGGTGCAGACGGCGGAAGATGCCAGGAAGAAGGGATTCTCGCAATGCAGGCCGCAGAAATCGATTTCCAGAGATGGCAGGTCCGTCTCCGGAGCGGGTTTCGGCAGCGCCTTGGCAATATCGCGCAGGCGGACAGGACGGTCGTAGTGGATACAGGCCTTCTCGGCGGCCTCAAGATCCTCGTCGCTGCAAGCCGCGAACAGGCGGGCGCCCAGGTCTGTATTGTTGAAACGGACGGCCCGGACCGCACGGGCGGGATCCCCGTGACGGGAGGCAGCGGTACAAGGAGCGTTTTCGCAAAGCAGGCAACGGACGGCTTCCTGCTTGAGGTGAAGTTGGTTCATTCCAGCCAAGTAATTATAAGTGAATAATCTATATCTCTGTGTTCCACCCCTTCGTGGTCTTCGTAGGAGTCGTTGTAACTGTAAAACAGGGATTTCCCGGGCTCAAGGATGCGCTTGTCCTCTCCGCGGCGGAAGGTGATGGCTGAATCGCTTATCTCGGTGATGCACAGGCCGATGAATGCCTCGTAGTTCAGGGCCCCGGTCCTGGCCTGGACGATATCCTCCCTGCGCTCATCCCATTCGCTGTTCATCAACGCCCAGCCCTTCTTGCTCCAGGAAATCTTGAGACGGATATCCGTTTCCGGGCCTTCAGGCGTATTCCAGTTCAGGCGCTTGCGGCATTCGTCGGCATCCACAATCAACACGTATGCATTGTCCGGGCCCAGAGTATCGCGGAGCACCTTGCCGGCATCCTCCCAATGCTCCTCGGGATTATCGCCGCACATGGCGCGGAAGGCCCCGAGAATGGCTTCATTCAGCTTCTCCCAGTCCCTCTCCCGATCGTAGGGCGCGCTGGAAAGCAGCACGGCATCCTTGCCAAGATACAGGTTGAAATGGTCCTTGCAGAGCAGGTCCCTGGCGACATAAATCTCCGGACGGACGGTCATGAATTCGGCCGAAAGGGCTATGTAGTCTGCCTTTAGTGTATAGGGAGATTCCGGCCAGGTGCCAAGCTGCCGGCCGCTGTTCTTGTGAATGCACTTTCCCCAGATGCCGTCGTCGTTGAGATGGAGTTCCCTGTTGAATACCAGCGAGGGAGAATCCGGGCCGTCTCCTTTGATTATCTGCCCTCTGATGCAGCCGTCGACTTTTTCACAGACGGCCTTCGCAGCGCCGCCGGCAGGATTGAACGCTTTGCCAATGATATCCATACTGAAATGCTTTATTATCCGCAAGTTAGCAAAGTGACAGGAAATATGCAAATCTATTTGAAGTACGCCGGGCTGTCCTTGGTATAGACCGCGGGGAGTTCGCCTTCGGTCATGTGGGAGAGGATGCGGCGGACGTGGAGGATGTTGCGGCCGTAGTAGTCTTTTTCGCCGGGGATGAGGGAGTTGATGCGCACGAGCTGCGAGGCGTGGATGATCTTATGGTCGCCTATGCAGAGTGCCACGTGCCCGACGGAAGTGTCGCCGAAGAACACCAGGTCTCCCGCCTGCATCTGGTCTACAGGGATTTCAATGCCGCACTTGACCTGCTGGGAGGCGTCGCGCGGAAGAAGGATGCCGTTCATGAAGTAGCAGAAGCCGGTGAGGCCGCTGCAGTCGAAATGCCCCGGGGACATCCCCGCCCAAAGATAGGGACAGCCGAGGAAGGATCTTGCCAGCGCGACTATATCCTCCGCTTTCTTGCCATTGGGCTCCGCCGCCTCTTCCTCCGCCCACTCACGGAAATCCCGGACGCAGTTTCCGCCCACGAAACCTTCCTTTCCGTCCGGCAGGATCACATTCGCCACATCGGCATCTTTCGAAGGCTTCGCCCGGAGGATGTTGCCCATCTGCACGGTGGTGACTACATTGTCTGCCCCATAGAACAGGAGGTCCTTTTCCACGCTGGTGCCGCGCAGGACTATGTATTTGTCGGATTTCAGATACTTCTGCGCCTCTTTCAGCGTCATCGGCTCAAGGACGGCGCCGTAGCGCTTTTCAGCCTTCTGCTCCTCCGGACTGAGTTCACGGGTGGGAGCGAGGGCGAGTTCGTTGATCCATCCTTCATACGGCTCGGGAGTCTTGACGCGGACCCAGTAGCCCTTGCGCTCCAACACCTGCACGAGGGTGCCCATGCGGGTCTGGCTCACGCACTCGCTGCCATAGCGGGGTTCGTCACGCATGAATGCGTCGCTCACGTTTACGATTGCCCACTTGGTATCCTTTTGGAGCGGGGTGGCGGAATGGGTGGTAGCGGGCTGGGCCATGGAGCTGCCCTGGGCGCGGGTGCCGCAAGAGAGGGTGGCAATGAAAAGAACTGTAGCTGCGACTGCCACAAACGTGTTACGTAACTTATTAACAATCATATACTTACTTATTTTGACCCGGCCAAAAACGGCAGGAGCATTTTATTTAACTCACAGACTTTCAGCCACTTACGCAGCACGCCCACCCTGCCGAGATCTCAAATCCAGCCGATGTCCAAAGACAAAGTTAGAGAAAAATCAGCAATTTGCTATCTTTGTATCCGTATGAAACGATTCGCGGCGATATTTCTGGCCCTGACGGTCTTCTGCGCGGCCAGCCTGCACGCATTGAACGATGCGGGCGGATTAGCCGACGCGGCACAAAGCCCCGCAACGCAAACCAAGACCGTGCAAACCAGCGTGAAGGCCCTCGACTCGAAGGGTGGAGCGCTGGAGCACAGCGTCTGGGGTATACTGGCGGTCAATTTCAAAGGAGATACCCTGGCCAATCTGAACAAGGGCAAGTGCATGGTGCCGGCGAGCAACATGAAGCTCGTCACCACGGCGGCGGCCTACCTCAGACTCGGCCGGGACTACCGCTTCAACACCACCATTGCCACCGACGGCCGGATCAAGGACAGCACCCTCTGCGGCAACCTTTATATAATCGGCGGCGGAGACCCGCTGATAGGCAATCTGTTCAGCTATCTCCCTAAGGAGAACGTTCCCTTCAGCAAGTGGAACAAGATACTGACAGACAACGGGATAGCCCGCATCGAAGGGGCTGTCGTGGGAGACGGATCCTACTTCTGCGGCGAGTTGCGGCACAGCGACTGGAGCACGGAAGACGAGCGCAGCAAGGACGGGGTGGTGCCTTCGGGCCTGACCTGGCGCGGGAAGATGGGAGACAGCATCCCGGACGGACCGCTCGCCGCAGCGACGCACTTCCGCCGCTGGCTCATCGCCAACGGCACCCCAGTCTCCGGCACCGCCGCTGAAACAGGAGCGCGCCAGCCTTTAGACAGGCACGCCTCAGCGTGCCCGGCGAAGGGCGGGACGGAGCCGAAAACCGCAGTGCGCCAGCCCTCGGACTGGCAATGCCCCGACCGGGCTCCCCTTGAGGGGCACGGCGGGGCCCTTTGCCTGTCGCGGACGGCTATCGTAATGCCTGACTCCCTCACGATCCTCGGAACGGCGCAGTCCGCCACCCTCAACCACATCGCCTCCATCGCCAACCACCAGTCCGACAACTTCTGCGCAGAAACCCTTCTCAAAGCCATCGGCAAATCCAACAACGGATCCGACGACTACGACACCGCGACCGCCGCCCTGCACCGGGCCCTCTCCCCCATCGGCCTGGCAGGCCCCAGCGCCGGAATGCGCTTCGCCGACGGCAGCGGCCTTTCGCGCAAGAACTATCTCTCCCCCGAATTCCTGGTGAGCCTGCTCCGCGGGATGGCCCGCAGCCGGTACTACAAAGACTATCTGCACTCCCTCCCCCAGCCGGGAAGGGCGGACGGGACCCTCAAGACGCGGATCCCCAAGGCGCCCTCCGCCGTCAAGGACCGCATCTACATGAAGAGCGGCAGCATGAACGGAGTGCGCTGTTTCAGCGGATACATCCTCCCCTCGGACGGCAACACCCAGAACACCATCTGCTTCAGCATAATGGTAAACAACTACGTCGGATCGCAGACGAAACTCGCGCCGGTCCTGGACGCACTCATACTCGAACTTGCAAACGAAAACTGATATGAAAAAGATCCTCCTCACCCTGGCGGTCGCCCTTGCGGTGCTTCCCGCCACAGCACAGAAGCACCTCAGTTTCAACAAGGTAGAAATCAAGGGAACTACCGACGAAATGACCGCAGCCCTCGGCAAGAAGGGATTCAAATACGAAGAAACCAACGACGGCGTGCCGCTGGTGATAGGCAAGTACGCCGGCTACTCCGACGTCGAGGTGAACATCATCCCCGGCGACGACGGGCAGGTCTGCGCGATCCGGGCGGAGATTCCCCCGCGTCTTTCCTGGGTGAAGCTCGAAAACGACTACACCACCATCAAAGCCTTGCTCGCGAAGCAGTTCGGGAAGCCGGTGGAAGAGGTGGAGAAGTTCGACGGAGGGCCCTTCGAGGAGAGTTCCGAGAAGCTGGTCTGCCTCATCAAGAACAAGTGCACTTTCCGCAGCGTTTTCGAGAGCGCCGAAGGAAAAGTAACCCTGACGCTCAAACATCAGGGTCCCATCTGTTTCGTGTGCGTGCTTTACGAGAACGCCCTATAGCGATTCTATCCAGGCCTTCATCTCAGGCACCTTCGCCAACGCACTCTTGAAGAGCGCCCACTGATTGCGGGTGCGATCCATGTTGTGGGCGGGGTACTTGATCTTATAGTAGGTGTCTCCGTTAATGTAGTCGGCGAAGAAGCGGACGCATTGCATGTAGGGGAAGAGGCATGCGGCGAAGGGCAGCATCTCCTTCTCCAGCGGGGTGAGGAACACCTTTGCGGACTCGATGTATCCCTTGCTGAAAGCCTTGAATATCTCCATGTTGAATCCTACCTTCGAGGTGTCGGGATCATCCTCCGCCACGAAGTTGGCCGCGGTGCGCAGGAAGTCGCCGAAGTCGGAGAATACGAAGCTGGGCATCACGGTATCGAGGTCGATGACGCAGAGGACGTTGCCTTCCTTGTCGAACATCATGTTGTTCACCTTGGTGTCGCAGTGGCAGATGCGCTTGGGGAGCTTCCCTTCGCGGAACAGTCGCTCGGCCTTGGTCATCTCCTCTTCATATCCGTATATCTCCTCCACAAGCGCCTTCACCTCGGGATCCGCCATGCGCCCGGCCTTGTCGGCTGCGACCGCCTCCCGGAGCTGGCGTGCGCGGAGCTCCATGTTGTGGAAGTCGGGGATGGTCTCGCCGAGAGTGTCGGGGATGTCTGCGAGCTGGGCCTCAAAATTGCCGAAGGCCTTGCCTGCGAAGTAGGAATACTCCGGGGTGACCGCCTCGAAAGTGAGGGCGTCCGGGATGAACACGGATATGCGCCAGTAAGTCTGTCCGTCGGTCCAATATGTTTTGCCTGAGCCTTTTACGGGGATGAAACGGAGAACCTTGCGGTCGATGTCGGCCTCACCTGCCTTCTCGAGTTTGGCGCGGATGTGGCGGGTGACACATTCGATGTTGTGCTGCAGGAGCTCCACATCCTGGAAAATCGCGTTATTGATGCGCTGGAGCACATAATCCTCTGGGCCGTCCGTGTTCACCTTGAAGGTGTCGTTGATGAGGCCGTTGCCCAAGGCCTTGATTTCTTTTATATTGCCTTTGATTTCAAAATTTTCCGCGATTGCGGCGAGTTCCTGCTGTGTTTTCATCTGTCAGTGTCATTTGTTCTGCGAAGATAGTTATTTTTCGTATATTTGTGCAAACTGAAAGCTTATGAAAAAGATTCTGTTTTTAATTCTGACCATCATCATGTGCATTCCGGCCTTTGCAGAGCCCGGAGCCAGGAAAGAAGAGCGCAAGGCGCAGAAAGATTCCATCAGAGCGGCCGAAATGGTCGGCGCTCATCATAAGGGTGTGAAGATCAAGCTGGACGGCACCGTCCTCACCAAGGAGCAGCAATCCCTGCTCCTCTCCAACATCGATCTGGAAGACTACAACGACGAATGGGCCTCCTACAAAAAGCAGAGGCATCTGGGCAACGGGCTTGTGATAGGCGGGTCCGTAATGATAGGCGTGGGCGCCGCGGCGGAAGTGGCCGCACTGGGCTATATTGTAGTCGGCGCCCTGGTAGGGGCCCTGACGCTCGGCCAGGCCGACATGGCTGAAATAATGAAACCTGCGGGCTATTTGGCTGCCGGAGGGCTTGCCGCCGCCGGGGTGGGTGCAGGAGCGCTCGCCGTGGGCATCCCCATCCGGGTCAAGGCCGACAAGAAAATGAAAGCCGTCTGCGAGGGCTACAACAACGCCACCGAGCGTGTGGAAAAGGAGTTCATCTTCGGTTCCACCGGCTCCGGCGTCGGACTCGCCCTGCGGTTTTAGGCGGAGAGGTTTCCCGGGCCGCATCGGGGCTGCTTCGGCGTAGCAGGGCTGTGTTAGGGCGGCAGCTGTGCGGCAGCCAAACAATTGAACACCAA